>DAINBL010000018.1:0-7339 GCA_036732945.1 Nitrososphaera sp.
CCTGTACTAGTTGGAGGAGAGACCAATGGTGAGGAGGATGAGGAGGATGAGGAGGATGAGGAGGATGAGGAGGATGAGGAGGAATCGGAACAGGATGATATTGGCATGTTACCCTATTATTTTGCCTATGGTCTGCGAAATGGCTTTGGTATGGCCTTTGACCCCGTTACAGGTTATATATGGGACACAGAAAACGGGCCGGAAGAGTTTGATGAGATTAACCTTGTACTGCCAGGATTTAATAGCGGTTGGGCAACGATACATGGACCGGCTTCGGCACCAGAAAATGAAGGAGCTGACATAGAAGACGATCTTGAAGACTTTGGGGGAACAGGACAATACAGCGACCCTGAATTTGCGTGGCAAAACACAGTAGGCGTGACAGGGATCAAATTCCTAAATTCCACAGCACTAGGTGAGGATTATCTAAATGATGTATTTGTCGGAGATATAAATAATGGAAGGATATATCATTTTGATCTAAATCAAGATAGAACAGGTCTAATGCTTGAAGGCGCGTTGGAAGATGGGGTGGCCGATAACGTGGGGGAGCTGGGTCCTGTAATATTTGGAACTGGATTTAGAAGCATTTCAGATATTGAAGTTGGACCTGACGGTTATCTGTACATATTGTTATATGGGCCAGGAAAAATTTATAGAATAGTTCCTGCTGCGGAATAGGGTTGAATATAATGAGGGAATAATAAACAGCTATAACTGATTCTTTCCAAGCAAAAAGTATCCGCCCAGATTATTAAAAGCCCTCTATGTTTCATTGGCATTTCTTCTTTCTTGGTCGTCTTTCTTATCATCATCCTCCTGCTCACCTTTTACCTTGTCCTTTCTAGCATCAAACTTATTTTCTTATTTTGTTCATTTTTAGAATGATGCTAACTATGCGACCATCAACTCCAAGTAAGCTTATCAGGTCCAAATCAAAAGATCAGCTCAAATCTCCAGAGTGAAGGCAAATCATTAAACTTCAGACGCCATTCTGATTATTACATTAAGACCACAACTATTGCATATTAATTCCAGTTGGAGCCCCAGTATTTGGCGGATCGCGAGCCAAGCAATAATCGTTTAATACAAGCCTCGGGTTACCAACCCGTATGTCAGGAGCCTATGTTATGATCAATACACTTCCGGGCATGGAAAAGCCAGTCCTTAACGAGATAGCTAAGATACCCAACGTCGTATCAGTCGAGGGTGTCTATGGTGAATTTGATCTGATAGTAAGGGTTGACGTTCCACTGGGCAATACAGTAGATCTTGTGATCAATCAGATTAGAAAAATACATGGCATAAAGTCAACAAGGACCATATCATCCATTGATGGCGAGCGCACGAGCGGCACTGGGATGGATCACCTCGGGCCACCATCTGACTAAAAGGCTAGTTATTTATTACTGGTAGTCTTGCAATGCTTTATACCTCTGCATGTTTATCTTTAATTACAGTTGTTTTTTTCCTGTTCAGAAACTATGTACTTGTAGGCACTTTGATCGTGCATCGTACCTATGTTGCCAAAGTCACATGCAGTCGCAAATTCTATCTAGGCAAAGCTCTTTTTTGCAGTAGCTTCATATTTCTGCTCAAAGATCAGAGTTGAACGATGGTTTGAGTCATGAGTCGCACCACAGAAGAGTCACATTATATCTCCCTTTAATGCGTCAATGCGATATCTTTCTTTTTACTTGCACCTGTCAATCATCTCATACATGCGCTTATACGACTGCTGCAGGTCTTGCCCCTTTTGCATTCTTAACTTTACTTTTTGCAGCTCGGCCTTTAGATCCTTGCTGTCATTTGCAATCACAAGCTGTGCAAGCGCTCCAGCCTCTTTAATGTAATGGCTGATGTATCTCTTGGCAAATGTGTTCTCGCGAATGAGAGCAATGACTAGCTCTGGCTCCTCGGTGAATATACTTTCTGCAATAAGTGACTGGAGACCAAATGTGGTTCCTGAGACTTGCTTTAGCATTGAAATGTTGCCTGATGAGATGACCTTGGCAAAAACAATATTTGCAAAATACGTCAGCCCAAGGACTATTGCTATTGACTTGTCATGTTGTTTGGCGTTTGGCAGTACCATCACATTGGCATTTTCAAATATTTCATTTGCTATCTTGAGCTCTATTTTTTCATTTCTAACCGGAACTAGCAGCACTCTAATGCCCACTTTTTTGCTTGCTCCTGGGCCAAACATTGGATGGATGCAGAGCGGTCGAAGGCAGATTGGAGTCTTCTTCAAAGCCGCAAATGTCTTGTCTTTTACTGAGGATATTTCTGCGATGATTGCTCCATCCTTCATGTTTTTTGTGCATTCTTTGATAGCCTGTGGCGTCTTTTGCACGGGCACAGAGACAAGTACCAAGTCAGCATCCTCGACGCAGTGAAGTAGGCTCGTTTGAACTTTTACGTGCGGAGGGGTTTTCAACATTTTGTTGTTGATATCGTAAGCTGAAACATCCAGGCCCCGCCGGGCAAAATAGCTAGTGAACCAAGAGCCCATTTTCCCTGCGGCGCCTACAACCGCGACTTGCTGCAATTTACGTCTGCTCCCTTATGACAGATGCCATGACGTCAAGTCCTCTTTCTAGGGTCTTCTCCGGCTGACACGCAGAAATCCTGACAAATCGCCTGTATGAATCTCCAAATCCAGTGCCAGGTGCTATCGCGATCCCTTTCTCTAGCAACTTTTCGACAAGGGGAATATCCTCCTCTCCCAAAGGGAGCTGAGGATATGTGTACATCGCACCGTCCGGCTCGACAAATCTAAGCGACATTTTCTTAAGCTTGCTGCATACAAAGTCAAGTCTCCTTTTCATTAGGTTGATGTTTTCAGATGGGTCTACATCAAGCGCAGCAAGAGCAGCATGCTGCATTGGCTCCGCTACGCTTGTAATGGCTATTGCCTGAACTTTTGCCATTTTTGAGATAATATTTTTGTTCGCAATACCGTACCCCACTCTGAAGCCGGTCATAGCATAGCGTTTAGAAAACGATCCTACAATAATGCTGTTAGCATACTCAAATTTGCGTGTGCTGCTGAATCGGCCGAACACATAATCAGCATAAACTTCATCGCTTAGCAAGTAAAGACTGTGATCCTTGGCAATTAACACTATCTTTTCCATTGTTTTGTCATCAAGCACCTTTCCTGTAGGGTTGTTTGGATAGTTGAGTACAATCATTTTAGTGCTTGAATTAATCATCTCTTCGAGTCGTTTCGTGTCAGGTACCCAGTTGTTTTCAAGTGTAGTTGCCAGTACCTTACTCCTTGCGCCTACAAAATCTGAACATTCCTTATAGGCAGGCCATGCTGGTTCGATTACTATCATCTCTTCTCCCGCTCTTAGCAATGATGTAATTGCACTGAAAACTGCAAAGCGCCCGCCTGGGGTGACCATCACTTGATCCCTCGATAATCCTCCTCCTTCCTTCGTGGCTATAGCGTCACGTAGCTTTGCAATGCCTAAAGTATCTGTATAATGATATAACTCCGTCTTGAAAGATTCTGTAAGAGCTGCTCCAACTCTTGCAGGCGGCGGATAGTCGGGTTCACCTACCTCCATGTGAATGATTTTCTTGCCTGAAGCTTCAAGCTGTTTTGCCTTTGCGAATATGCCTAGATGTGTCTGCTTTTTTTCTACGGGCTTTTGCGGGCTTTTTTGCACTTGTACGTGCTCAGACTCGGTAAGCAATATGTTGAGGAGGCGCAGTGCAAATTCAGTGCTCAATCCAATTTCATCTGCAAGCAACCTGACTGTCATCTGTATCTCGTGTTCAACCTTTTCGTCCTTGACATCAATGCCAAGCTTGCTCTTTACTTCGCCTATCTTCCTTGCAAGGTCTGTGCGATGCTGCACAGCGCGCATTATCTGCGTTGTCACATCGCGGACCTTGTCACGCAGTAACTCGAGTTCTTCATTTTTATTATCCATCAGCACCATCTCACTTTAGAACTACTGGTATTAGGCCTGCCCGGATGGCATGATCGGCCAAAACCATGGAAACTACAGACTCTACTACAGGTGGAGCCCTTGGAACAACGCATGGGTCATGCCTCCCTGGTACAGTAAGATTTGTCTGCTCTTGGGTAGAAACATCAAGCGTGTGCTGTTTCTTAGCAACTGAAGCAGCTGGCTTGAAGCCCACCCTAGCGACGATCGGCATTCCGGTTGACAGCCCACCTAATATTCCACCAGCATTGTTAGTATTCGTTATCACCTTGCCATCTTTTATCAGATAGCTGTCGTTATTTTCGGAGCCGTGCATTTTAGTGCCCGCAAAACCAGAACCAAACTCGACAGCCTTGACTGCAGGTATGCTAAATAAAGCCTTGCTGAGATCTGACTCCAGCGATGCAAATATCGGCTCGCCCATGCCTACCGGCAGACCGTTGCTAATGCATTCAATTATGCCTCCAAGCGAATCGCCTGATTTTCTTGCCTGCAGGATCGCCTCCTTCATACTCTGTGCAGCCTGCAAGTCAGGGCACCTGACTTCGTTATTGTATCTAATAGCAATATTTTCTTTAGTCATACTTCGTGCCCTGATGCTGCCTATTTCGACGGTATAAGCGACAGTTTCAATGCCAAGGGTTGTTTTCAATAGCTTCGCAGCTATGGCACCGGCCATTACAAGCGTGGCCGTGAGCCTGCCTGAAAACCTTCCACTTCCACGATAGTCCGCAAAACCGCCATACTTCACCATTGCAGGATAATCTGCATGTCCGGGTCGTGGAATGTTTTTTATCATCTCATAAGGCGTTGAATCTGTATCATGATTCCATATAAGCATACATATTGGAGCACCCGTGCTAAAACCATCGAAGATCCCCGATAGGATCTCAACTTTGTCTTCTTCTCTTCGTTGTGTAGTTATGACCGACTGGCCAGGCTTCCTTAGGTCAAGCAGTCGCTGTATGTCGGCTTCGCCTAGAGGTAGGCCAGCAGGACAGCCATCTACTATTATCCCGACACACCTTCCATGACTTTCGCCGAAACTCATGGCGACAAAGCGCTCTCCTATCATGCTGCCACTCATCTCTGCTAGGACCAATTGACTTTGTTCTATATATTGCCTTTTTGTTATTCTCTATTTGGCGCCGGTGATATTCTTCCTCCAATGTTTTTCATATCGGAGATAAAATTGGGATATGAGACATCTACTGATTGGGCTCCGGCTACTATCGATTTCTCAGTCATCATGGACGCGATTGTGAAAGCCATGAAAAGTCTGTGGTCGTTGTGCGCTTCAAGTAATGCGTTTTTTATTATCAGAGGCGCAGTTATCTTTAACCCATCACTAAACTCTTTGATATGGGCACCGAGCTTTAGAAGCTCGCCTGCAATGTTTGATATCCTGTCTGTTTCCTTTACCCTAGCATGAGCCACGCCTCTTATTGTGACAGGGCTTTTTGCCTTCAGTGCAAGTATCGAAACAACCGGCAAGAGGTCAGGTGTGTCAGATAGGTTAAATTCACCGCCTTCTAATTTGTCTGAACCCTTGATAACTGCCTCGCCCCTTTCTTCCTCGACCTTTATTTGGCACCCCATTTTCTTCAAGATGTCTACAATCCGTGAATCGCCTTGTGGCATTACAAAATTGAGCCCGCTTACCCCTACCTCTTCCCCAGCAAGTGCGCCAGCAGCAAGTATAAGTGCGGCAGTCGAAAAGTCGCTTGGGATATCGAATTTTGTGCCCCTATATCTTGCGTTTTTGATATAGTATTCCAGCATGTCAGAACTATGGTCAATGGAAACTCCAAAGTGCTTCATTGTAGCGAGCGTGGCGAGGACATAAGGCCTGGACACAAGGCTGCCCTTTACCTTGATTACAACCTCTGAATCAGCGTAGATGCTTGCAATTAGTAACCCTGAAATGAACTGACTTGAAATGCTGCCGTCGACAAAAGCCGTACCGCCCTTTATCCCGCCGCCCTTTACTATAAGGGGAGGCGTTCCGTTTTGCTTTGTCGAATATGCGTCCACGCCTAGCTGTTGAAGCGCATCTAGCATGGGCTGCATCGGGCGATTACGCAGGCTTTCATCTCCCGTCAGTACAGTATAGCCAGTTCTTACTAGGCCCGACATCGCGGCAATAATTCTTATTGTGGTTCCAGAATTCTCTGCATTTATCACATTCTCGGGAGGATTGAAGTGGTCTGTGCCCTTTATCCGCATGCTTGTGGAGTCATACGTTATGTCAGCTCCAAGAGCGGAGCAGCCAGCTAGGGTCGCCAGGGTATCTCGGGCCATCAGCATATGCGTTATTGTAGACTGCCGATCTGCAAGGGAGCCAATTGCTATTGCCCTGTGACTGTAGCTCTTGCTAGAGGGGCAGCGCACGCACCCGCTTAACCTAGATCCTGCTACTACTATGCTAGTCATTTATGATCTTCACATTCGCCTTCTCATTATTTACTTTGGAAACGATTATCCTATCCTCAAATTTTGACAGTGCACCTATGATCGGTTCAACCTCGTGTTCGTATGCCACAGCCGCAATAGAGGGACCATTACCCGATATACTGGCAGAAAGTGCCCCATGTTCGATCGCAGCCATTACAGGCGTGTAGCTTGAAGACAGCGCAGCAGAGGCAAGGACTCCGTTAAGCTTCATTGCTTTCCAGTATTGGCCGGACTCTGCAAACCTGAAAGCATCAATGAAGATGTCGGAGAGATTTTTGAGCTTTCCCACGTCTCCCCTCGTAGTATCGTGTGGTAGGATAATGATTGCATAAAGGTTCTCTGGCGCCCTCTCTTTCCGGATTATCCGTCTGGAGTAATTGTCGGTCACAGTGAAACCGCCAAAGTAGCAGGCGGTAGCGTCGTCATATGCTCCTGTCAATGAAACCCTGGCTTCCAGGGAAGAACGGGCAGCCACTTCAAGTATTGTATAATCGTTAACATTCTCGTCGCTTACCATCTGGCTACATGCAAGCGCAACAGCATTTGACACAGCACTGGAGCTTTTGAGCCCGTATCCAATTGGAATTTCTGAATCGACCCTAATAGTTATTGTGTTGCTTTCTATGGTTTCTTTTGGTATCGTCTTCTGAATGATAGTGTTTATCAAGCTATCACCATTCTTGCCTGTGGCCAACCTAATGCCGTGTCCTTTCTGAAGTTCAACTTCGGCTGTAACCTTGAGTGATATGCCAAGCGCGGATCCTTGTCCGGTGGCTATTGCGTTCACTATTGAAATCGCTCCATGCACTGTAGCTCTTGCCTTTCTGGTGGTTGTCGTCATGTCGGTTCACCAAAGATCCCTAGGAGGTTCTTTTTCATAGCATCCCTCGGCGCGGACAATCCGGTCCATATCTCAAATG
>DAINBL010000018.1:7439-11236 GCA_036732945.1 Nitrososphaera sp.
AGGTTCTTTTTCATAGCATCCCTCGGCGCGGACAATCCGGTCCATATCTCAAATGCCTTTGCGCCCTGTTCGATAAGCATTTCATAGCCATATACAACGCTTGCTTGTGCGAGTTTGGCATTTTCGATTAGGTCTGTAACTAATGGACGATACACCATGTCGTAGACTACACTTCCCTTTTGGATATTCTGGTAGTCGATCACACTGGATTCATTCTTCATTCCTAATGTTGTTGCGTTGACTATCAAATCGCACATAGGCGAAACATCCTTTACCCCTGCAAGTGGCATTACCTCGCATTTCATCCCACGGCCATCTCCTAAGTTGGCAAGTTCCTCTGCTCTCTGCATGTCGCGGTTTGCAATTACAACCTTGGCTACGCCTTTCTGTTCTGCAAGGGCAGCTACCACCGCCCGCGCAGCCCCACCAGCCCCAAGTAGGAGCACATGCATACCCCGAAAATCAACTTGGCGCTTGCGCAGTGGCTCAATAAAGCCATAGGCATCGGTATTGTATCCTCTGAAAATGCCCTCTATGTTGTTAACGGTGTTTACTGCTGCTGCGTTTTTCGCACTATCTTCGAGCTCGTCAAGGTACCTCATTACCGGTGCCTTGTTGGGGGATGTCACGTTGAATCCAGCAATGTTTATGCTGCGCAAAGACTCAATTGACTCTTTCAACTCCGCTTCTGGAACTCTAAATGCTATATAGGTACAGTTGAGTCCTTTGGCTGCAAAAGCGGCGTTTTGCATTGCTGGCGACAGCGAGTGATGGATTGGATCGCCTATAATGCAATAAGTCTTGGTCGAAGTCTGCATCGTCTATTGCAAATATTGCTAGCCATTCACATATATACCGTCGAAGAAATCGTTTAAAGGAACGTAGCTTAGATTGAAAGGTCGACCCTCGCTAACACATATGAGGCTGGCAACAGATTGTCTTTATGTCTGTGCATGTCTCTATACACTATGTAAATACTACAACCTTAGTCAACATTACTAAGGAAATGCTAGAGATTAAATAAAGATCGTCATATCTTACCAACTCTCATCTTGCTGTACAACTTTTTCATCTGTTGTACTGTTAACTGTCCCGGTGCAATAATTTTCTCGAGGCTTGCATAAGTAAAGGGGGCGTTACCAATTATATTGCACAATAGTCTTGATATCACTCCAGCATCACCCATGGCAAAAAAGATCGGGGATAACCCCATGGCCGTCTCGTACAGCTCTAGGAGCCTCAATGAATCTTCGATACTCTGTGCTGTAGTCACGATCTTGACATAGTTGCTATAGGTCCTCATCTCTGAAAGCAGATCAGCGATATAGTCACTTGGCGGAGTTTTTTCAAAGTCATGCCATGATACAAGCAGGGGACTCTTTTTCCCTTCTAAAAAGTCTGCAAGCTCGTCATTTTTTTTAAGAGTATCAAGCTCTACGTCAACCAGCATAGGTTCTTGCTCTACTAGTCTGTACAGCCAATGCAAGCGACTCTCTTCGCTGCCGGAGAACATGCCTCCCTCACTTTTCGGCCGTAGGGTATAGACTGTTCTATCCTTTATGCCTGTTGCAGCGTTCAGGGCCGCGGGTAAAGAATCCGGTTTAAGGAAGTCGAACCGTATCTCCACATAGTCTGCTCCCAGCTGAAATGCACGATCTGCTTCTTTTTCTATCGATTTAACATCCTCCGGACCTATTGATACACAAATCCTGGGGGCCAAGTCAATTGGTATTCATAGAGGTAGAATTAACTGTTTGTTTTATCCGACTCCTGCAGGCGGTGAGCTGTGTGTGCCATGATCTATTCTCTTATGAGCTTCAAGGACTTCTGCTGACTCAAAAATCCTGCCACAAATGCTACAGCGGTGCTGCTTTGGACTTTTGGACCCTGCAGTTGCAGCAGACATTATAATATGTTTAAACATCACGCCTTATTAAACATGTGATATGGCTGGCGACGGGTGCTGGCCTTTGACCTAACACGTTGAGCTAAAAAGCAATCCATGCCTCTATCTCTTTGTACCCGTTAAGCGAATCAATCTTCCTTCTGCATTGGTAGCATTCAAGGTGTCAGAAAAGATAGTTGTTGATACTGTAATGATCTAGATAGGGACAATAAATCTCCAGATCTTAGCGCTTGTTATCACAGTGAGATGGGATTTTTCTCCAATCAGCTACGAGGGCCTGGTTTCTTATGTGAAGGGGTTCCTCGCTTTCTATCCGAGTCTTCGCTAGATCAACATATTTTTTTAGCAGATCGATCCCGACGTAGCTGCGGCCAAAGTGATGGGCTACCTTCGTAGTCTGCCCGCTTCCATTGAAAGGGTCCAACACTAAGTCATTCTCATACGAGTACAATTTCATCAGGCGATACGGGATTTCCTCTGGGAACGGGCACGGATGATCGATACAGCCCGGTGGCACTGGTGCAATATGCCAAATTGAGTTAGCTATTTCTCTAGTCCATTCCTCATGCGTCGCTGGAAGAATCTCTATCCTTTTTGTCCGGCCGCTGTTGACATCTCCCTTGCGTAAGATCAAAATGAACTCATGCATAATATTTGCACGGTAGTACTTCGGGTATGGATGAATGATGAAGGATCCGTATCGATTTGTGCCACCGGTCACCTTGTGCCAGATAATCTCTTCATGAAGGTTCCACTTGCCAAAGGGCTGCACAAGCTTGGATAGCAACATGTGAGGGAGCGGTACTATCGTTCCATTGACAACTTCATTTGCTATGACAATGCAACAGTAGCCGCCTTCCTTTGTTACGCGATACACCTTATCGCCAAAAATATCTGCCATGTCATTCAGATAATCATTCGTGTCTAGGGTTAGTTTGCCTCTGTAATAGGCGCCACTTTGGGACGCATGCGTATCGTAGTCGATCGCGTTTCTATATGGTGGCGAAGTTATCGTCAACTGGACGGAATTTGCAGGGAGCCTCTGCAGCAAGTCCTTGCAATTCCCAACAGCTATTTGATTAGTGATTTCTTGTTGGACAAG
The DNA here is from genome assembly GCA_036732945.1 of Nitrososphaera sp. Classification (GTDB taxonomy): domain Archaea; phylum Thermoproteota; class Nitrososphaeria; order Nitrososphaerales; family Nitrososphaeraceae; genus Nitrososphaera. The sequence continues at coordinate 10,448 of DAINBL010000018.1, forward strand.
CATGATTCGATGCTGTCTGGATGCTCTTGGGATTCGTCCAAAGACCCTATACTTTAAAGTAATAAACAAGTGACTAAAAAGAAACTATGTCTTCAGCTTGCAAAAACGAGCTCAGATAGCGAGAACTCTACCAATTTTTAGGTACGGTTTACTTTGAATGAATGTTAAAGGTGAATAGATCAGTTGACAAAATAATAGGTCATTGTCGTCGTCGTCATCTAGTTTTTCTTCTTTTTTTGGTTCCCGATGTGTATGCAGCTCCTTGATGCATAGGATACAATAGGATCGAATTGTATATGTCGTTCTTCCTAAGCCTCGATTGCTGGTCCTGATTCATGCCGCTTTGCGCTAAAAGTTTCACGTGTCAGATCGAAGATAGAATGGTGAGTAGTTGTTGCGACAATCTCGTAGCGTTCTCATCGGTGACACAATCACCATTTCACGTATTGTCCTCTCAATTTTTCACGTCGAGGAGAAGATAGCTTGGCATCAGCCCAAACCAACGCAGACAGAAAGTTAAAGTTATAATCATTACCTGGTTTTTGATTATTATAAGGAAAATAAAGGAAAAGATAGGAGAAGTGGAGAGATGGATCTTATAAACTGGAGCCCAAATCCTAGTCCTAGTCCATCTTATCCTTGAACTTCTCCTTGACCTTTTCCTTGTCGTACTCTCGGTCCATGTCCCTATCGGTGTCTGACGCCTTATTGGCTGTAGCCTTTGCACCAGCCTTAAGCTTGTCAGACGCGTCCTCGATTTCTGAGGCCATGGTGCCTTAGATATATTAC
>DAINBL010000018.1:11336-13466 GCA_036732945.1 Nitrososphaera sp.
ATTTGAGCGTTAATCAAAGGAGCCATGATAACTATCCTATAGTTGCTACTGGCTTCTTAAACTTGTATTTTTTTCGCTTGTAGGACCTATACAGATCTTTCAATAATGCAATACCTTCTCGTCTTTTAATTTGAGATATCCCAGCGCTATCATGGCCAATAAGCATAGTTGGCTGTGACCTCGGAGATAGCGTTTTATTAAATTATCAGTTAGACCCAAAAGGCAAAACTCGTAGAAGATTTAGTCTTATTTTTCTACAATGAATTCGTCAACTTCCGTCCCAAAATGACGGCCCCCGGCTTGTTTGGCATATCCCAGCACCTCATCGCCCACATTTACTTCAGTCACTGATAGCAGCTTGCCGTCCTTCGATATGAGCCGTATCGTCTCAGCATTTTGTAAGATAACGGTGCCTTTCTCGCCATTGATCTCTGCGCGTATTAGCCTCAGCGGTCGCGTCTCTATCTTTGATCTACCAACTACAACACTTCTTGCAATGCCTTCGTTGTTAACAATCCATACTTCGCTTCCGGATTCGATCTCTGAAAGATAGCGCGTGCCACCACCAGGCACTATTGTGTAACAATATACGGCACCAGCGTTCACCCTGAAGGGCCGGGGAGAAGTGAAAGATGACCCGACTGATTCATTGTGTACTAAAAGCATAAAATTTGATCTGCTTCCAACCAACATACCTTCTCCTAACCTCATCATCGACGCAGTGTCTACGCAGACCCTCTCTCCCGTGCCGACGTCTTTTACCTCTATGATCTTAGCTCGTGTAATAAGGAACCTCGCAGTAGTTAGCTGTTGGCTCGCCCTGTCAACTTCCTCTACGCTGTCTGTAGATAAAATTACTCCATCGACTCCTAGCTCAAGGACTGCAAAGAGTGTCGCAACCTCTTCCGAGCTTTTTGCTGTGGCAAACACTTTTGTTTTCGACTTTTGTAGTTTGGCAATAATATTTTCAAGTGGGATTATCTTCCAGTCTGACGCCTCGACGATTACAAATTCTGCTCCATTCTCTGATGCTTCTTCGATCTCATCGACGTCAAGGTTACTCGTCACTTTCTTGAAGTAGCCAACGCTCTTACCTGACGACTTGAGTGATTTTAATTGATCAAAAGTCGTGCAGATTACGATGTCAGCGTCCTCCGATTCGTATATTGTACGGAAGCTCCTGCCAGCTATTTTGGGATCAACGTTGACAATCAAATTGCCCTTCTCCTTTAGTTTTGAGAGAAATTCTCTCAGAGAAGATATTGCTACAGTTGGCTTGACTATTAGCTCTTTTGGTTTGGGATCAGTCAAGTTCTTTCAGAGCCTCTCTAACATTTCTGTTTTCAATTATGATCTTGTATAATGCCCGTACCATTGCAGGCGGATTTTTATGCTGGAAGATGTTACGCCCGAATGTAACGCCCTTTGCGCCGCCTGCCATTGCCCCATTGCACATTTCCAAGATTTCTTTGTCGGTGTTGGCTTTTGGTCCTCCGGCAATTACTATAGGGACAGGACAGCTTCTGACAACTCGCTTAAATGAGTCCGGGTCGCCTGTGTACACAGTTTTTACAATATCTGCTCCTGCCTCCGCCCCCACTCTCGCAGAATGAGCGACTGTGTCCGGGTCATGAGGGTTCTTAATGTTCTCTCCGCGTGGGTACATCATGGCGACAAGAGGTACGCTCCACTCGTCGCACTTATCAGATACCATTCCAAGCTTTTGGAGCATCTCTGGTTCTTCCTTTGAACCGATGTTGATATGAAGAGAAACCGCGTCAGCTCCAAGCCTGATTGCCTCTTCGACACTGCCTATGAGCATCTTTCTGTTTGGGGCCGGACCTAAAGATGTACTGCCAGAAAAGTGTACTATCAGTCCAATATCAGGCGACCTTGGCATCGTCTTGATGATGCCCTTGTTCACAAGGACACAGCTCAATCCAGCAGAGGCACATTGATAGATCAGGCCGTGAATGTCCTCTAGTCCCTTGATGGGACCATTACTTATGCCATGGTCCAAGGGGATGCATAGCATTTTGCCGTCATTCAATATCCTCGAAAGCCGGATATCCCTACCAAAGACCATATGTGTATCCAGACTTTCTTGTTAACCTACTTATAACTTATTTA
>DAINBL010000019.1:0-1665 GCA_036732945.1 Nitrososphaera sp.
TTTTTTGGACGACATAAGCTTATGATGTGCATAGCACCAAAAGAGTGCAATAGGGTGTAGAGACGTTAGCGATATTTCCTTCGACTATGCCTTTCCCGTATCAATTTCATTAGGTATAGAGTAACCAGAGTTACACTCATAGATATAACTATCAATACCAACAAAATGCCCAGGCTACGAAGATCAGCCACGATTGATGCACATCATTTATTGTACTCTTTCATATCCATTAAGTTTCTTATGCGAAATAGCCTGTCAGATTTGGATGAAGGGCTGAAACAAAGAGGTCTTGCTCGGACCAATCGGGGTTTTCAATGTAGTCAAAGTTTTAAGGACTTATCTAAGGAGGGATTTAGCCCCATAACTTATTACAGGATGGGGGTTTGGGGAGGCATGAGAACTTATCAGAGTTTCCGGTCAAACTCACTCTGCTACCAGAGTGATAATAAGAAAAAGAATTGGATCGTTACGAAAAATTTAGAACTACCTAGGACCCCATAGATCAAATAGACTATAGACTAACTGTTGGCAAGTTAATTTCAAATGAGCTTTGATTATCAAGATAGGTTTGCTATGTAGCATATGGTCGAACGGAATTTGAGCAATCATGTAACTTCTATTATTTTGTGCTTTGCAAATCATGCTTTTGGTTTGGTACCATTTTGGAATGGTATGACAGCCACAATATTTAGTATTGCCCTAAATGTAACAAAACTAAAAGCTATCGCTTTTTCCAATTCGTCTAGATGCATCAGCTTGGAGTTAAATTGATCAGGAGGAATTGGTTATCTTGATTTCCAATTTGTTGCCATTTCTGTCATAAGCCGCTATTGTCCTGTCATCATAGGGATGAGCGATTATGATTGAAACCGCACCATAAAATCCTCTATTAAGATCCTCTAGCGACGGCCTGTTTGAACCACCAGGGTGAGAGTGAGCGCTGCCAACGTATGAACTGTCAGAAGGCAGATAAAAATTGGAATATCCAGAGTAATACGGTCCGCTTGAAGCAAAAGGCGGAATAACAAGACTGTCAATGATTATCTGTTCCTTAGTTGTCTTGCCCTGCAGAATTAAGATCCCTTCGTTCGGGTGAAGTGCTTTGGAATAACTGATGATGCCATTTGCAGCACTCCTCGAAATGACAACCTGTCTTTGCTTCTTATCAGCCGTCAACGAATGTATTCTTTGTCGGGGCTCTATTTTAACAGAACCGCAGATAGAAGATTCATCGATATATTTTCTGGGCGCATGTACTGTCCTTTGCTCAGAGTCTGAATATCCTCTAAATAGAATGTAGTATATTATGGTTAGATGCAAAGTGACTACAAGAATTAGTGGCGCGCTTTCTGCCTCAAGGAAGACTTTGAGGTTTGAATTTAACTATCGACAAATAGTAAGGTCGGCTGCGTTTATTCTTTTAGTGTTATTATTTCCTTATTCAACAAACTATATGAGTAATCTATCCGCAGAGGCTCAAACCTCTCTTACAACTACTCAAGATGATCAAAACGCTGCTGAAGGTGTTCAGACTTTTAGCATTGATGGGGCAATAGGAAGTCTGGTCACTGATCTCCTCAATCCCGCAATAAGAGAAAATGTGAGCGATTCACTACCAATTTACGTGCTTGTCGGCAACTGGTCGATGAATGTTGTAAATGGCGA
>DAINBL010000019.1:1765-4756 GCA_036732945.1 Nitrososphaera sp.
TATTTGCTGCCAAGTACCAAGCATCAAACTTTTATTTTTAAACGGCACCGTAAGACTTGGTCCTATCAAGGATGCACGTACATGAGAATGTCCATTTCCATCGTGCCATGTATTGTCGTGCTCATACTCTATTTCACTCGGTGCAATTCTGGCAAGCATTTTCGGGAAATCTTTCTTCAGACCTAGCTCATATTCTATGGTTGTAATTGATGCAGTAGACCCTGATACAAAAATTGTAACAATACCATCTTGTAGCCCGCTTGCCTTGATGGATTCATCAGTTTGGCGCGTTATGTCAATCATATCGCTTTCACCATTTGAGCTCACAGTAATAACCTTTGTAATAACTGACATCTATTACAACAAAAATAGTGCCTTTATTTTGCTTTACGATCTACAGCTATTTGATGAGGTTTGAGTAAATGTCAAATCATCATCATTATCATTTGCAAAAATAGAGGGACATAGGGCCTACTGTTAACCGCCAAAAGGGATAGAAGGTGGGAGTATTTGAAGACAATCATGCTAACGACAGACAGGTTTTTAAGAGCAGGGATGCAGTCCTAAGAATGGCCAACAACTACCTGAATTATCCCTTTACTCATTGTCGTGATAAACCAAAAGTGCATAGTAGTCTTTTCCGGAAGAATGTGTGTAGAGGGAATGGGATTTTGCTCTTATAACACTAACGGCTCGTGACCCGATACTCGAGTTACTAGCGTGATGCGGGTTTGAGGCCTCAAACAAAGAGTTTCCTTATCAAGTCACACAGATATTCACTCGTACTTCAGCGCCCAATGTCTATTCACATTGCTGACAGGATCTCTAGGATATCTTCAGGAATGCACGAGGTTCCCCAGCAGGAAAAGCCTCTTTTTGCCAGGTAAGAGGCAATATACCTAGATGATAAGGCTGAGTCTCTCACCGCATGACTGCTTCTGCTGAAAGGTAATGTGGTCATTTGCCGAAGAACGCTTTGACATTTGGTCTATACAAGTAGTAGATAACCACAGCATGTATAATTATATTAATAATAGCTGAAACATTGCCAGCAACAATTGTCGCAATAGCCACTATAATGCCTATCACTGATAGTATCAAAGTAATAGTCCAAGCCCATCTCCTACCATTCCACAAACCATAAGCCATAACCAAATATGCAATGCCTAATGCCAACAATATGACACCAATTCCGACTATAAGAAGAACTAGTCCGCTACCAAGAAAAATTAGCCCGCCGATAGCTGTCAGTATTGCTACTATTGTAACGCCCAAAGGCCTGTGTTTTTGGCTCTCCATATCGACTCTCTTTATTTCAGTGATAACGTTATGCACTTTAAATATAATGTAAGGAGGTAAATTTTTTAGATTATATATTCAACTAAATTAGCTTAATTGCTGACGGTAGAGCACCAATGGATTTGGCGGTCATGTAATAACTCTCAGTCTAGCTGTCGCTAGCTCTCTTGCTATAAAAAATATCACCACATTGAAATCAAGAGGGAAAACCATGTGATTGTCTATCAAGAGACAGCGATATATGGATTATTAACTCGATCTGCAGCTCTAGTTCTTATCAGTACCTTGGGAATTGGAGGGGCAATAATTATCCCAATATATGCTTCTGTAGCTTTTGCAATTCTCTTTCTAGCTTTAAATTCATAAGACGTCTAGTGATACTGAAATAATATTTCCTTCCATCGACTGTAAGTTGGACGGAACCTGCTTTTCTTCAATACACATGCCATAAACTGTTTATGTATATCTCTCTCTCTGTCGCCATCGCATAAATGAATCCATACATTACTTCTAGCTGCAGCTGAAAGTGCAATCTCCTAATCTCTTGTTTCAAAGATCATCTCCTATGCAGCCAGCTCCTGAGATATCATCGGAAGAGAAACATCATATCTATAACTGATTTTGCTATGCCCACCAAGGAATTCCTCGTAAAAATGCGAAATTCTCATTTTTTCTAGTTTCGAATGAAGTATTCTGCAACCTAAGTGTATATTGAACTCATCTCTCATTCCACAGTCTATGTAAATCAGCTTCATTTTCTTTAGGTTGTCCTGATATTTTACTACCATCCTGGTAGGATCGCATGAAATCCATCGATTCCAAACATCTTGCTTTATCTCCCCTGTCTCCAGATCGAATGGAAAATCACATCCTAAATAGGGGGAGCCAGGATTGGGAGAATAGTGGGCTGCCATGCCCAGAATATTAAGAGCAGTCACATCATGCGGATCTTGATGCTTGTTTGGCTTCTGCCAAAACTCTTCAAACCATTTTTTAGGGTCTCCATGATTTCCTCCTCCTGCTCCTCTGTATACTTCAAGAGCTTTGGGAAAATCCGGAAGGTAGCAATACTCAAAGGCCGAATCTCCGGAATGGTCAACTAGTGCTTGAAAGATGTCAGGATGACGCATCCCCAATATAAGAGCGCCATATCCTCCAGAAGAATGCCCCATTATTCCATGATTTGATATATTGTAGTTCTCGTCAACGAATCTAATAATTTCATTGGTGATATAGTCCTCATACATACCTGTTGCTGTTGAATTGATATATTGGCTCCCCCCAAATTTAGTGAAGCAATCTACGAGAACGAGAACCATCGGACCAGATTTCTTTTCGAAAATTAATCGATTCATTCTTGCCTCTATTGTTTCGCTAAAAGGATCTAGATTGAGTAACATTTTTCCAAAGCTGCCGTACGCAGGCAGATACATTACAGCGGGATATCCCTTAGAATTTGTCTGCGAGTATCCAGGTGGAAGATAAACTATCACATCTCTAATATAGGGATCGTTGAGAGGATTTGACTTCAGGATCTTGCTCTCAAAACGATGGAAAACTATTCTGCCTTGTTGCATTTATCGCGATGCAAGAAGAGATGTCTCTCCGATGGATTAAACATTTTCGGGGAGGATATTACCTTGAGAACGATGCCGCACTTACATATTGAGGTTAATTGTCGATTTCCTGCTA
>DAINBL010000019.1:4856-6703 GCA_036732945.1 Nitrososphaera sp.
CAAGTTAGAAATGCTCTCCTCCTCAAGAGGCTGTATTCAGATAGGTCAAAATACTGAGCAACATACTGTGAAAAAGCTGTTTAGACAATAGGTAATTTTCTTGTCCAAAAAGCTTGTTCTTTGCTCAGACACACATGAATTGCATAACCGTTTATCGTGGCCGGAGGGTGATATTCTTGTTCACGCAGGAGATTTCACAATGATGGGAAAGCCTGAAAAGATCGAAGAGTTTGGCATGTGGTTACAGGACTCGCCTTTCACTGCCATTGTTATGATAGCTGGTAACCACGATATCCTATTTCAGAAAAAACCTGAAAAAGCAAGAAAGCTGCTGTCAAAGCATGACAAGATATACTACCTGGAGGACAGCGGATGCAGGGTCGAAGGTATCTCATTTTATGGTACTCCATGGCAGCCTGAGTTCGGTTCTGGATGGGCCTTTACCCTCGATACGGAGCAGGAATTGAACAAAAAATGGCAAAACATACCTTCAGATGTACAGTTTCTCATAACTCATGGGCCGCCTGCTGGGATACTTGATTTTACGATCGACGGAAAGCATGTAGGCAGTACTTCACTATTGGCAGAGATCAGTCAAAGAATAAAGCCACAATTGCACCTCTTTGGCCACATACACGAAGGTTATGGTAAATGTAGAATAGGAGAAGTGACCTTTGTCAATGGATCGATATGTAATCCTGATTACTTGCCTATTCATGCTCCTCTAGTTCTTGAGACACCCTAAGCTAAGCTACATTTGAGTTTTAATTAGTAGTCGTGGCTTTCTTCCTAACTTTCATAAATCAGCCGTTATTGAGCGAAACAGATAGCACTTCGCACAATTATTAGGTCAACCCTTTCTTTATAGTCGATCTTATTGCAGAGAAAATTATGTAAAGGAATGAGTCTGTAAACTAACTGAAATTAGTCCCAACCAGCTATATCCTTTTCCGCGATTATTCTTTTAGCTTTTATTCGGACAAGCACTTCACCCTCAGCGCTATTTCTTCTCCCGTAATCTTCTGCATTATCCTTTCCCATATATCGTCGCGCTATTCTGGTAGCAAATCTGAAAAGCTCATTCTGTCTATAATGATGTATTTTTGCGGTACCATATACTATTACAAAGGAAAAAGGCGGTGTCTGATCATCTACACAAATACTTACTCTATTATCACGTTCAATATTTTTTGCTTTAACTGACGATCCGTTAGTGGTAAAAATGATATCACCATCTTTTCTATCACCGTTCCCATTCTTGTTACTACCATCCAATACAAACCAAATTGGAACGATATGAGAGCTTCCATCTTTCTTAACCGTTGCAAGTTTTCCTGTAAATGTGCCTTGCATAAGGAACCTCCTAATTTCCTTTTCGGACATTTCTGCCATTATTGTTGTTGTCTAATCTTGTTCGTTGAATATATAAGATATTGTGTTTTTTTCTTGATTTATAGAATAGGACTCTTAATTCTAAGGTAGCCCAACTTAATCTCCAAGCAGAACAGGATGTTATATCAAATTCAGCAGCAATATCCTCTCAAATTAATTATAGTCCAGGGTTTCAGAAAGATGCGTCGCATATTTTGAATAGGGAAAGAATAATCACTATTGTGATAGTAATTGGAATCTTTGGTGGTCTCGTGGGTGGACCTGTCCTAAGCTTAGCAGACTACTATGCTCCTCCTGATAGGAGGTTTTGGATATTCATAATTCCAGAGTTTATCGGTTTTGTCTGTCTTATTCTTATGGTAATTTGGGGCAAGTCAAAAAAAGGAAGAAGAAATATCAATCAGAGATGACAACTCATAGCAGGATCAAGACTCAGGAAATTGATAGTGAAGTTG
>DAINBL010000019.1:6803-9926 GCA_036732945.1 Nitrososphaera sp.
TCAGAGATGACAACTCATAGCAGGATCAAGACTCAGGAAATTGATAGTGAAGTTGGCATCGGTCCAAGAAGTGATATCTTTGCAGAAAGAGCATAATTTACGTCTAGTATATTGGGACATTAAAAGCTCCTTTCTGTCTAACTTGTCCCATGTATTGAGAAATGGCTTCCGTTTGCTTCTATTCATCCATTGTAAAGTGAACAAAGAGGTTATATTATTGGGATCAGAGCAAAGTTAAAAACAGCATATCCCATGTCATAGGGCTAATCATAATTCTTGACATTAACTAACATCAAAAATATATTCGAGATTGGATGCGAATTCTTGGGTGATGAAAATACTATTCTTGACCGCACATTTACCTTACCCCCCATTTAGTGGTGGCCGTAGGCGGGAATTTGAACTGATATCCCGGCTATCAAGAAGTTTTGAAATACATTTATGCTCTATAACAAAATCCTGGGGAGCAGATAGCGTGTATATCAACGATTTATTGCAGTACTGTAGACGCGTCAACTTATTCGAAGCGGCGGAGCCAACCACTAAGCAGCAATATTATGCAGACTTTCCGCACCAAATGAAAAAGCACATGTCTGAAGAAGCTAGTTCTTACATTTCATTTTTGCTAAAAGACCAATCCTTCGATGTTGTGCATATTGAAGGATATTATCTCCTGCAGCATCTTCCCACCAAAGTAGAGGTTCCTATTCTTCTGATAGAGCATAACATAGAGCACTTACTGGCGCTGCAACGGTTCATGGTGGCAGTAACAGAAGAAGAAAAATCTTACTTTTGGTCTGAATATATTAAGACTCTAAAATGGGAACAATTAACGTGGAAGCGAGCAACAGTATGTGTTGCACTTACTAAAGAGGATAAAATCAGCATGGAACGACTAGAATCAAATATTGATGTCAGATTGATTCCCAATGGCAGTGACCATCAGAAAAAGGTAGATGATGTCACCAAATTATTATCCAATAGCTTTGAGCACCCTGTCATCACTGATAATTGTCCTTCTGTGCTCTTTGTCGGCAATTTCGCATATGAGCCAAATGTTGATGCAGCGCTGTATTTCTGCAGAGATATCTTTCCACTCATCCTAAAAGATGTACCGAATGTAAAACTATTTCTTGTGGGTAATGCCCCTACCTCAGAAATCTGCTCATTAGCATCAAACAGAAATATCGAAGTTAGCGGTCGTGTACCTTCTCTCATTCCTTTTTACAAACACGCTGATGTTGTCGTTTGTCCTTTGCGGATCGGTGGAGGAGTAAAAGTAAAGGTCTTAGAAGCATTAGGCCACGGTAAAGCCATAGTCAGTACCTCTATTGGAGCCCAAGGATTAGATCTGTCAACCTATAGAGCTGTAGCCGTTGCAGATGAAGCGACAGATTTTGCTGAAAATGTAGTTCGGCTCCTTGTGCATCCTGAAGAACGTCACAGACAAGAGCGACAAGCATTAGTTTACGCTGCGACACTTCCTACTTGGGATCAAATTTCAGAAGCTTTCGCACGGTTATATGACGAAATGTCTGTCCGAGTCTAACGGATATATGTCCTTCTCAATATCTTTCATTGAGTAGAAAATACACAAGGCAATGATGATCAGGGATAAGGGGGAGAGAAGGAAGAAGAAAAGGAACTTTGAGGCAATCGCTAATTCATTCCATATATGGTGAGTAGTGAGTAGTACCCAAGATGAGCTAAGCTAAAGGAGGTAGTGGTAGTAGTGGAAAAAGTCGATCTCTAATAAATGTACAATGATGGCTGTACAATTAGTCCTGTCAACCTTACTTCTTTAGGTAATGAGAATGCTCGATGTTCTGAGCAATATTCTTGATATCATCAATATTAAACCCAAGTTCGTATAGCAAGCATAATTTGGGGAAGTAACTTGGCTCTACTGGTTGTCCCAATCCCATACCATAATGACTTCCTCAATAACACCCTCATTGGTTGACGATCCCAGCGTCGGTAGATTTAATGGAGCCGGGAGAATGCAATTACTCTTAAATCCAAACACATAGCCAGTATGATGTCACGAATTGTTCTCCATCTCAGACCTTTTGCAAATTAGAAGAAGCCTGGTGTTAATAAGTTATCTAGGGTTAGGGTATATCGCGGTATAACTGCTGACTCCTCTTTCTACAAATGAAATCTGCTGTTTCATGTGCCAATTTGACATCTGCTCGGGATGCATTGCCTGGAATGCTCTGTTAGGTCAATATGTCACTAATGGCTCCCTTCCAAGTCAGCTGCATGGTTTACTGTAATTTATTTTGATCAGCAGCTCTTTCTCGCAAAGTCCGATCTCAGAGCTTGATGCTGATTTCTATCACAATCTCTTTGATGGCATGCAACCAAGCACTATTTTTATCCTTACAACTCCCTGCTAGTGTGGACAGTTCTGAGAATGTACGTGCAACTTTCGCCTTTAAAATTACTCAACTTACTTGCGAACCTATTGCCAAGCGCGAGCCCTATTCTCAGTTGTTAAGGGCTAACCTTTTCCAGTCATTTATAATTGAGGTATGTCTGGTAAGCAACTTTCTGGCATTTTGAACAACTTTTGTAGTGTCGATATTGCTATTCAGTAACTCGGATAACTCTTTGGCGTTTGACACTGCATAGTAATTATGATCTTCTTTGAATTCACGGTATGGGGCATCTACATTTTCAATCCACTGTCTATTGAGGATAAGGGCCGAGTTATGATAGATTGCGTCAAGGAACGTATATTGAGTTCCTCCTCCATCCATCGGCAAAGATGACAGATCAACCATGAATTTGGAGTTAGATAAAATTTTTGAAATGGCAGAAAAGGACTTGTTATACCTGCCCAGATAATACTTGCTAAACACAATTGGCTCTAGTTTCTCTGATGCATATCTCATGTTTACCCAGCCGCAGATTTTAATAGACTCTTTTGCAGTTTTGTTGGCTTCAAGTATAATCTCTATGTTCTTTTGAAAGTCTACCAGGGAAATGGAGATTGCTTCCTTTCTTTGGCTAGGGTGTTGGCCAGAATCACTTATAGGATATGCATAAAATGGATGGCACAGAAACTGAGATTCTATCCCAAAGTTCTCTTGCAAGAAACTCTGCATAGATTTTCTAATT
>DAINBL010000019.1:10026-13203 GCA_036732945.1 Nitrososphaera sp.
CTGAGATTCTATCCCAAAGTTCTCTTGCAAGAAACTCTGCATAGATTTTCTAATTGTGATAATGTTCCAATATTTGAGATAAGGTTCATTGTACCGTGAGGTTTCGCCGGGGTCATGGATGACTATTGCTACATCCTTTCGCTTTAGCTTCCTTAGCCTCCTAAAGTGTCTGTACATATCTGTTATGAATGGGTTCTTGATTGCATCTAAGACTGTCAAGGGCACATTTTGATACTCTATGCCATATCCAAAATCCCTAGTTCTTTTCTCGTGGTTCTTCGATATTTTGAATACTAGCTTTTTTCCAAGAGAATGAAGTAGATGGACGCTAAATGTCAGACCTCCGCCGTACATATAGTCGGATAGAAAGAAAAATGCTCTCTGTTGTTGTTCTTTTCTTTGCTGTATACATGCATTGTTGTCTTCGTTAAGATGATAATCGGTAAATTTTAAGCGCTGCATACAACAAAACCTCGTCTTTATATTTTCGCTGACTATCACTTATATGCACTATAGTAGCTTAACTTGAAAGATTCGTAAGTGATTTCTTTTTATCTTTTTTTGGGAACCACGTGTATTCAAGATATCTGCTGATCCCCTTAGATATCACAACAACTACTTTGCAGATATATTTATGTCGTTTTCTTAAAGGGGGCTCTCCTTTTTGCTCTCGACTGAGACGCACAAAGCCTCGTCCTTTCAGACTCAGATAGATTGTTTTAAATATTATGCAATAGCACTTGGAGAAGTGGTCGGGCTAGGAGAGAGAGAAGAAGGTCTGCCAAATCGCTCCGCTATCACTCTGTACATATCTAATTCCTGAGCTGATAAAGACCTAATTTTTGTCATCGCCTCTTCAAAATGTCGCATGTGTATCTTAAGTTCCTTAGCGCGGTTCTCAGCTTCATGCGGTTCTTTGTATTTTGATATATGTTCTCTTAGAGCTAGCATTACTGCTGCTGATGCCACGGCGGCGATATCTGCACCGGTGTAGCCATCCATTTTTGCTGCAAGGTTGTCGGTATTAACATCTTCAGCTAGTGGTTTTTTCTTTGTGTGAATCTCGATTATGTGTTTTCTTGATTCATAGTCAGGTGGTGGTACATACAGAAGTCTGTCAAACCTGCCAGGTCGTAAAAGTGCAGAGTCTATAATATCGGGCCTGTTAGTTGCAGCAATCACTACTACATTTCTCAGAGCTTCAAGACCATCCAGCTCTGTCAGCATCTGGCTAATTACTCGTTCTGTAACATGAGAGGTGCCAAAGTCGCCTCCTCTAGCAGGGGCGATGGCATCTATTTCGTCGAAGAATATAATGCATGGTGCCGCCTGCCTTGCCTTTCTGAATATCTCTCTGACGCCTTTTTCCGACTCGCCGACCCACTTTGAGAGAAGCTCAGGTCCCTTTATGCTAATGAAGTTGGCTTCACTTTCATTTGCTGCTGCTTTTGCCATTAATGTTTTTCCTGTACCAGGTGGACCATACAGAAGGATACCTTTTGGAGGAATTGCATCAGCATAAGTAAATATTCCTTGATACTTTAGCGGCCATTCTACCGCTTCCCGCAATTCTTGTTTTATCGTCTCCAGACCGCCAATGTCGTCCCATTTGACATCTGGAACTTCAACAAATACTTCTCTCATAGCAGAGGGCTCCATCTCATTAACTACGTCCATAAAGTCCTGCATCGTCACGATTATCTTGTTAAGTATGTCGGCTGGGATGCTCTCTGCAGACAGGTCTACTTCTGGTAAAATGCGTCTCAACGCTCTTATTGCAGCCTCCCTTGCTAGCGCCTGAAGGTCTGCTCCTACAAAGCCATGAGTGATATCTGCTAGCCTTTCTAGGTCAACGTCTTTTGCAAGAGGCATTCCTCGTATGTATATCTGAAGTATTTCCAGCCTCCCATCTCTATCGGGAACGCCAATTTCAATTTCCCTATCAAACCTGCCAGGTCGCCTGAGTGCAGGGTCTATCGCATTTATTCTGTTTGTTGCGCCAATAACTACTACTTTGCCTCTTGCTTTGAGCCCATCCATTAGGGACAGAAGCTGTGCAACAATTCTCCTTTCTACCTCGCCACTCACTTCTTCCCTTTTCGGAGCTATTGAGTCAAGCTCATCTATGAATATAATCGATGGTGCGTTCTTTTGCGCTTCTTGGAAAACATTTCTCAGCCTTTCTTCACTTTCTCCATAGTATTTGCTCATAATTTCGGGACCTCCAATAGTGTAATAATTGGCGTTGGTCTCATTGGCTACTGCCTTTGCAAGCAAGGTTTTACCGGTACCTGGAGGCCCGTGAAGAATAACACCCTTAGGTGCTTCGACTCCAAGTCTTCTGAAAAGCTCAGGATGGCGCAGCGGCAGCTCTATCATTTCTCTTACCTTCGTGACTTCATCTCTTAGTCCTCCAATGTCTTCGTATGTAATTGACGGGATTTCACCTTCTTTTGCTGCTGCGACGGCCTCTGCAGTTTCTTCAGAAACAACTACTTCGGTGTTTTGAGAAATAAGAATAGGCCCGCCGGGTATGGTAGATATCACAACAAGATTAATTCGCTGTCCCATAACATTGAGAGGGATGGTATCACCTTTTGTAACAAGTTGGCCTTCTAAAAAGCTGGCAAGGTAGTTTTCGGCACCCATTATACGCAAGGGCTCTGTAGGTGCAAGCGTAATTTGTTGAGCCTCTTTTGTTTCGACTCTCCTAACGTCTACAGTATCGTTGATGCCAACTTCAAGCCTATTTCTCGTATATCCATCAACGCGAATTAACCCTCTTCCATAATCCTCCGGGTAAGCAGGCCAATGGAGGACAGCAGTCTTCTTATTTTTGCCAGCTGAAATTTCAATTGCATCGCCTGTAGATAATCTCATTTCACTGGCTACCTTTGGATCAACTCTTCCTATTCTCCTTCCCACATCTCGAGAGGTAGCTTCAGCAACTTTTAAGGTTCGAGTGCTATTGTTGTTGCTGTCATGATGGCTTGAAGACATGTATCCTCTAGAAATGTAAATAGCAAGCAATACATGTAAGCGTTATAGATGATGTTTATCTACCTGCAAAAACTGGACGTCTCTGGTATGAACCGTTTGCTAATCTTCATGCATCCCATGAAATGCCTTACTATCTAATTAGTTAGTAGAAGTCGAAGCCAAAAAAAAGCCACGATA
>DAINBL010000020.1:0-10173 GCA_036732945.1 Nitrososphaera sp.
AGATCATCATAGATTTGTTTGACAGGATCAGAGTTATTCTTTTCAATAAATTTTTGCACACTTGACCAAGTATACACGTAGCCAATTAGTTCTGACAGACTCCAATCCAATTTTATCTGAAAGCCTGGCGTCTCTATCTTCTGAAACGGAAATGGTATACCTTCATATCTATTTTCAACAATTTTTCTTTCTTCTGGCCAGTAAGGACCCAGAATGTCTTCATATAACAAATGCGTTATAGTATCAATTTGTGCAGAGACTGAATGAAGACCATAAGCCCATGCTGCTATAACTCCACCACTACCATCATCACTTCCGTTATCGTGCTTCCTAAGCACTCTTTTTGCTTCTTTGTAGAAATCATCTAAATCAAACCAGTGCAGTGCCTGAGCAATAGTTATGAGATCAACGCTACTATCTGCAAGATTGGTCCTTTCTGCCGGAAATACCTCGTAGCGAATGTTGTTTCTGGGCTGCGCATTTACAATTTGCTCATTACTTGCATCGCTGGCTATTACTTGCTCAAAGTATTCGGAAAGGAACACTGCCGCCTGGCCGTTGCCAGTTGCACAATCCCAAGCCAGATTTCTATGTGGTACGAGTCCTACAAGGAACTCAAATAGTGACTTAGGATATTTAGGTCTAGAACTTGCATACTCTTTGGACCTGCTGGAAAACAGGTCTTTGAATTGCCCCGGCTCCAAAGTGACAGTATTACTTGTTACAAAGAACCATAATTAACTATTCTCTTAGTGGGAATTGAAGCGTCCATGTTCCATGATTGCTTTCGCAGAAAAACTCTATCAGCGTGACCAAAGACGAAAAAGAACTTTTGGCAAGGCGTAAGAAACAAGAGTATTATGCACAGTATTAAAAGTGTGTTTTTCCATGAAAGTATGAACTACAGTATATGGCTAGAGAAGAAGCACACGATAAGCACAAGAACCCCGTCCCAGCGGTTGATTTCATTATCATAAATGATGATGACAATAACTCAAAGATACTCCTTGTGAGGAGAAAGAATGATCCATTTAAGGGGATGCTATCAATTCCTGGCGGGTTCATAAACGTGGGAGAAACAGCAGAAGACGCCATGAGGAGAGAGGCTAAAGAAGAAACTTCTCTGGTTGTAGAACCAATTGCGATATTAGGTGTATACTCTGATCCTCGGAGAGATCCTAGGATGCACACCCTATCAGTTACTTTCATTACAAGGATAGTTGAAGGCAGGGAAGATGCACGTGATGATGCAGCAGCCCTCCAATGGGTAAAGATTGAAGATGAACTAGATAGTTTGATAGAATCAAAGCGAATCGCATTTGATCATTCAAAGATCCTCAATGACTATAAGAGATGGTTGAAGTCATCTCGGGCTTCAGTTGATAGTAGTAGTTGTCTTACCTTTTGGTCAACGAAAAAGGAACAACTAGATGAAGCTATGCAAGTCAAAGCAACAGAATGAGAGATATCCGTAATATAACAATATAGTCGAGTAATAAGACAAGAATAAGGTCCTCTGCAAAAATATGTCCTCTCCATCTTCTTCTGGCCCATCTGCAAATCTAAGCGCAAAAGACATTGTCATGGTAGATGCGACCGTAATTTCAGGCATTTTGATACTCTTAACAATATCATCTTTTTCTCCCTTTGAGTTTCCAAATAGATCAGTCTTTGTATCGGCAGCGGTTCCTATTGTAGGTCTGTTTGCAATTTCATCTTTTTTTGCATTAGAGGATAAAATTTACTATGCAAGAAAATTTGCGAAGGGAGGATTTGTGGCTATAGTGCTCTTTATGATATTCATTGGAACAGTTAATGTCGGAAATATTGTTGCCCCCGACTTCTGGAGAGAGAGCCCCATCGCGGAAAAGATTGTTTCAAATTCTACTACTAGCAGCAGCAGTACCAGTGCAAAAGGCGCAGGGAATTCTACTACCATGCCAGAATAAAAAGGAAATCAAATTGGAATAATAGAATAATGATCATAGGAAAAATAATGATTACTATCGCGATATCTGGTCCAAGTCTATGGCGTTAGTTTTTCATGCGCAGTCCCTCATATCTGCGAGACACTGCAGAGCAATATATAGAACATATGTGTGATTGTACAACGTCTATTGAAGAAGTAAGATAACATGGAAAGAAAAAGAGGAATTATTTTTGACATGGATGGAGTATTAGTTGACGCAATGCCATTTCACTGTGAAGCAATTAAAACGGCAGCAAGGCAAGAAGTAGATATTGATGTTGAACAGAGGGACGTGTACCTCCTTGAAGGAATGCCCGGGGAAGACATGGTCAAGCAGTTGCTCAGAGAGAAGAGATACACTGGTAATATAGAAGAAGTATCCGATGATAACTCTGAAAAATTAGACTCTATCGCACATCGGATACATGAGAGGAAGAAAAGAATTTTTGAACAGATTAATGCTTCGGCTCCCATCAATGGTGCCAAAGAATTGGTCTCTACTCTACGATGTAAGAAAGCATTGGTATCTGGTGCTGCTAAGCAAGAGGTTCATTCTATCATCAACAAGTACTTTGGAAAAGATGCTTTCGATGTAATCGTAACAGGGGAAGACCTAGAAGAAGGGAAGCCAAGCCCCGACCCGTTTCGAACTGCTCTTATGAAGATGGGCTTAAGAGAGACTGAGGCCATAGTTGTTGAAAATGCACCACTTGGAGTAAAGGCAGCAAATAACGCTGGAATCAGATGCATTGTTACTCTTAACAATACTCCTCTTAGGATTTCAGACTTTGATGGTTTGATTGCCCACGAATCAATTTTTCCAAATACAACCTCAGCGAGCTCGTTCTTGAAAGAACATTGCCAAAGTATGCCCTCGGACTGACTCTGTGCCTGATAACATTTTGACCCCCGTTATCGTCTAGGGGCTACGCAGTTTTCTAGTCATTTGTAATTATCTTACGCCAATGGCTAGACCCGTCGCATCCTGAAAATGTAAACCAATACCAGGTATAGTTACAACGAAAACGATCATTCTATTTGCAAGCAATGAATTTGTGCAAATGTTCGCATACTAAAGCTGGCTTTTCTGTAAACGGAGCATGACCTGTTCTCGGTATTATTATGACACAGGAATCCTTTATTGCTTCTTTGAAAATTTGTGAATGTTGCGTTGGTATCACCCTGTCGTGCATCCCCCATATTATCAAAGTTGGAATGCCTTTTTCTCCAATTTTATTCAGATTTTTAATTCCAATCTGCGTATTGGCGCTATTCCTCAGCGAGGATTCAAAAGCATATTTCGAATCTGGGTTGTTTATTCTAGCGATAAAGCCTTGAACTAATGCATCGCTAATAAGTAGGGGATTTGCCACCATTTGTTCAAATACCTTTCTTACCTTTTCTTTTGATGGGTTCATCGCAGCATCCAGGTACTCATCTAGGAGGGGGGTTGGTTTTTCTAAATTACCCGAAGAATCTACTAAAACCAATTTCTCCAAAAAATTGGTGTTGTGCGCAGCTGCTGCTATACTTGATGCAATATAGCCTCCCAATGAATGGCCTACGAGGGTTGTTCTAGCGTTATTGCTACCGCCATCTTGTTCTCCAATACTAATTTTGCCCATAAACTCTCTGATTATATTGGAATATGCCTCAATAGTGTATTCCATATCAGTGCGTTTGGCACTTCCGCCAAAACCTGGCAGATCTATAGCAATGGTATGAAAATATAATGATAATGCTTCAGGAATATCGAGCCACCTCTCAGAAGAGGAGCCGAGGCCGTGAAGAAATAGGATGTGTTTTTGCTTATTCTCATTACCATTTTCCGATTCTAGGTATCTTACATTCAATTCGTGCTCCTGATGTTCTAAATTTAAAAAGCGCTCTTGCATATGATGCTGTATCTTATCCATTCTTCTAGTCTCTTTCTAAATCTTCCTTCTTTATTTGCTATTGTAGATAGCTCGCTTCAATAGGATCGTTCTTAGAACCTAGCCTGATTATGTGAGCGTTCAAAATACTAACCGTCGTCAATAAAATCCTAGATCAGCGTGGTTTTTACCTTGCGCTAAGTAGTCTATATTCGATCTTCTGAAATGTCTCTTCATTTTAAATCTAGTGAACTCTTTGCAGAATTGTTTTTTGTCCTTGTAGTGTCCAGTATTGCGGAGAACACATCAATATATGCAAAAAGAAGTAGTTGAAAAAGTAGCAGCTCTTATAACCGCTGCTTTTGGTCTGATTGCCGCTCTTGCATGGAACACCGCCATACAAGAAATATTCCGGCTAATCTTCGGAGAGCAGAGTGGCGTTTGGGCAATGATTTTCTATGCAGTTGTGGTCACAATAATTGCAGTAGTTGTAACCATAATGATAGGGCGTGCCGCAGAAAAAGCAGGAGCTAAAAAGCCGGAGAGCAGCTAGACAACTTAAGCTGTATAAAGAAAAATACCCAATACCTAAGAACCATCACTCCTTTCTTTTTTGATCTAGCATATATTACACATCACTTACAAATAGGTTGATAATCAGGCATTTCAATCTCGAGATTATTCACCCTTTTTACAATTGTAAAGTCCTGATCCTATATATCAGTAAGGCGAAGGGATACTAGCAGAGCATGGCAAAAGACCCCATATGCGGAATGTTCGTAGAGGAAAAACATGATGCCATAAGGCATACAGTAGAAGACAAGGAGTATTTCTTTTGCTCAACGCAGTGCTTAAATGAGTTCATTGCGCCGGAGGTTGAGCTCAAGAAGTTAAAAACCATCACAATAGTTAGCATTGCTCTTACCATACCAATAGCCATATTCACATATGTGATGCTTCTTCCAAAGGAAATTAACAACTATGTTTTGCTTGCACTAGCTATCCCAGTCCAATTCTGGGCTGGCTGGAGGTTCTACAAGGGAACATGGGATGCAATCAAGGCAAGAGCGTCAAATATGGATACCCTGATAGCAATTGGAACAACTACAGCTTTCTTGTATAGCGCAGTTGTGACAATACTTCCTGGCCTATTTCCATTTGAAGCGGTGTATTTTGAAACTGCAGCAATAATCATCACTTTGATACTGATAGGCAGGTTGCTTGAAACCAGAACAAAGGAAAAGGCATCTAGTGCTGTAAGGAAGCTGCTTGACCTCCAACCTAGAATGGCTCGAATCATAAGAAGAAACGGTGAGGAGGAGCAGGAGAAAGAGGAAGAAGTTCCCATAGAGCAAGTCCAAGAGGGCGACATATTTGTAGTCAGACCTGGAGAAAGCATGGCTACTGATGGCATAGTAACCCAGGGCTCTTCTTCTGTTGACGAGTCCGCAATAACAGGAGAATCCATACCCGTTGAAAAGTCAGCTGGTTCAGAGATCATAGGAGCGACGATAAACAGGAGTGGTCTGTTGAAGGTAAAGTCAACCAAGGTAGGTCAAGATACAGTACTGTCCCAAATAATCGCGCTAGTTCAGGAGGCAAGAACAGGCAAGGCACCAATGCAAAGAATGGCTGATCAGATCGCCAAATACTTTGTTCCAGCCGTTGTGTTAGTAGCTATAGCATCTGCAGCAGGATGGTATTTCATTGGCGGCATAGGTTTGACATTTTCACTGCTTGCATTTGTATCTGTCATAATCATAGCATGCCCTTGTGCTCTTGGAATAGCAACGCCTGCAGCGTTGATGATAGGAACAGGCAAGGGAGCAGAAAATGGGATATTATTCAAGGGTGGAGAATACCTAGAGGTAGCAAAAAAGGTTAGAACAGTCGTCTTTGATAAGACCGGAACGCTGACAAATGGCCGGCCAGAAGTGACAGACATAATAGCACTCTCATCAGACATCGGCGAGCAAGAACTGCTGAGGTTGGCTGCCATAGCCGAGGCAGGCTCTGAGCATCCTCTCGGCCAGGCAGTAATAAAAAAGGCAAAGGATCGAGGGCTAATTGTGAACAATCCTGAATCATTTAAAGCAATTCCGGGTCATGGATTGAAAGCAGGATATGCTGGCCACACGATACTGATTGGAAATACAAAGCTGATGGCTGATAATAGGATAGGTCTTATGGAGCAGTCCGTAGACTCGATCATGACTGAGCTTCAAAAAGAAGGCAAGACAGCCACGTTTGTATCAATTGATGAAAAGCTCTCAGGTATCATCGCTATGGCCGACACCGTAAAAGAGCATGCCCATGAAGCAATCGTTTCTCTCAAGAATTTAGGCATAGAAGTGATTATGCTCACTGGTGATAACGAAAGGACTTCAAAGGCGATAGCTTCGAAATTGGGAATAGAGAAAGTGATACCGCAAGTGCTTCCAGATCAGAAAGAAGAAGTCATTGTAAGGCTGCAATCAGAAGGCAAGATCGTCGCTATGGTTGGAGACGGCATAAATGACGCTCCGGCTCTTGCAAGAGCGGATTTAGGAATCGCCATAGGTTCCGGAACAGATGTTGCAAAAGAGACAGGCGGGATCATATTGATAAAGGGAGATGTTAGGGATGTAGTGACAGCATTTCAGCTTGGTAGAAAAACCGTATCGAAGATAAAGCAGAATCTTTTTTGGGCGTTTGCATATAATACAGGCCTTATACCTGTTGCAGCAGGAGCTCTTGTTCCGATCTTTGGGGCAGAAATGTATGCTTGGCTCCCATTTCTAGCAGCAGCTGCTATGGCTATGAGCTCTGTGTCAGTAGTAGGAAATTCGCTGTTGCTTGGGAGATACAAGCCAGAGTTTCCATCATTAGTCCCACGAGGAAAAGAGAACATATCTCCGCAAAAGCGGTTAGGGGAAGAGCAAAAGGGAGAAAAGATTTACGCAGCACAACCTAAGTAGCTACCCTTACGAACTTGTAGCCAGACTTCTCGAGCTTTTCTCTTATTTTCTCTTTTGTTAACAGCTTTGAATCATATTCTACTATGACAGAATCTGTCATAAAATCAATGTCTATCTTCTTGATTGCCTGCTCTCCTTTCAGCTGCTTTTCAACGATAGGTTTGCATGTGCTGCAGTACATGCCAACGACTCTGAAGAGTGCCTTTTGAAGTTCCACAAGTTTCAGATACGTGCCAGCCCAATAAAATGGATGATGAATGCTCCTGGTAAGCTGTAATGTATCGTGTTTCTTTATTTACCATATTACACTACTATTTGGCAATGTTCAAAGACCCTGTATGCAAAATGATGGTTGATGAGGGTACTGCCAAGCACGTATCAGAAGCGGGGGGTAATAAAGTCTACCTCTGCTCAGCGGCTTGTAAGTCGCAGTTCGATGCTAATCCAAAGAAATACGGCTACTGATGGGACAAAAACTGCAAGCAGACCAATACAATTACAAACATAATTGAAGCATGCAATAGATGCAACCAAAAATATTTGTTGATATCATTTTGATTGTTCATGAATTTCTGCGACTTTACATTATTTCAGCCCAGTAGCTTTCAGAATATTTATCTCCGCTGCTGTCGTCCCGCGTATCTGTATTTTTCATATCAGTTTTATTTTTGGATTCTCTTATATGCACTGAGCTGTTCGTATTTGCCATAATTATAGCAAAAGATGTCTTGTCATTTCCTTCCAGTTTGTCTAGCCGTTTGTGCATTTCAGTCGCTACGACCTCCCTTGGCAATCCTCTATGGCTCATCTGTTCGTGGGCTTCAAACATTAGCTCCATAGCTTGTTTTTCTGAAATCTTTCCTTCCTCGTAAGACTGAGATATTCTTCTGCATATGACATTTGCTTGAGTGTATATTTGCAAATGATGACATGACGTATTCCTTTTGACTAAAGCTTTAAGGAGGGCACGCTTCTTGTGATCTAGCGGCCGCCTTTCGAAATGTTTCTGCTGGGCAACATCTTCTCCTTCTTCTTCTCCCTCTCCTTCTTCTTGTTCCGTGCTCAAAGCCTGCGAAGGTGAGAATTGCTGTTTGTCCGACATACCTAGGACTTATTGGAGATTTTAGCGACCTATAATGCTTAGGATGACAATGTCAAACCGCCGTCCACGTAGACGGTTGTTCCTGTCATGTAGCTAGCAACATCTGAGGCCAAAAATACTGCAACCTTGGCTATTTCTTCTGGTTGACCGATTCTGTGCATGGGAATCCTCTTCTCCTCCTCTTTCTTTTTTTGTTCATCTTCAAGTATGTCTTTATTCATATCGGTAGCTATTGCCCCCGGAGCAATGCCATTGACTCTGATTCCTTTATCTGCCAGCTCGACAGCAACAGTCTTTGTTAGCATTTCCATGCCTCCCTTTGAGGCAGCGTAGTGTGCCGACTGAGGTTGTGGAATGGATTCATGCACTGATGAGATATTGATAATTGAATATATCTCCCTGCTACCCTTGCCATCTTGGGTCATTTTCTTTATTGCCTCTCGCGTACACAAGAATGCTCCCTTGAGGTTGACATCGATAACGTAATCCCACTCATCAGATGTAAGCTCTTGTACACTTTTCTGGGCACCTCCAATACCTGCATTATTGACAAGCACATCGATTCTGCCGAACATCTTGATTGCGTGTTCTATTAACGATGAACAAGTCTTTTCCTCAGATATGTCACCTGCAAAGTAAGTTACCCGTTCTTCAGTGGCTCCGACGGTTTTCTTTATATCGTTTACCGCTTCGGATACTTCCTTTTCATCCCTTGCATTCAGAACTGTTTTGTATCCTTCTTTGGCAAATTCCATAGCGATGGCCTTTCCTATTCCCTTGCTAGAGCCAGTAATCACTGCGACCCTCCGGGATTCTTCATTATGCACGTTATCTGTTTGCATGTAAGTATAACCGCTACTATTGCATAATATCGTATTTCTCTGATTCTAATTAGATAAGCCCTGTCGGCTTTTCAAATGATGGATCCAAGCTGTAGGCTCTACGCTCTGTGCCTTTTAATTTGTAAGATAAATCCTATGGATGAATTAAAAGAGTGTCTTCATCATATTATTATGATATCAAGAGCTCTAATCTGCTTTGTAGAGTCTTTTATTATCTGTTGTCCAAATTCAATGGAGGGACAGACACGTATAGTGAAACGGGAATATAATGGCGCTAGTTTAACCAATAGCAAGATAATAAAATCTTCCTTAATTGCTGCAGGGCTGATCGTGATAGCCTTATTGATGTTGACTCAATATCGCTAGGAGATATGAGCGTTTTATCTTGACGTGGAGCTGTCCAATTTGCGGCGATCAGCTGATAAACGACGACCAACGAGAAAGTGAAGGTAAAAAATTTGGTTTTGTATTTGACGAGGAGGAGGAAGGTACTCCAACTTTGGTGTGTAGACCGTGCAATATTTACTTCACCCTTAACAACCTGAAGTCCATCATAATAGGCCAATAATTTTTCATAGTTCATTAGCTGTCATTAAATATATAGGGGCCATTAACTGGTGGCTCCATTCTAGAATTAAAGGGTACTAAAGGTCACCTATACTCTTTCTCGCTATACTTTAACTTCTGCATCCTATGACCTACAAATGTAGTTCTTAAGCAGAACCGTTAGGTAGTAATCAACGCAGGCGAGCTATAATTCTCCTAATCATTATTTTAGGGCATAAAGTTAGGGCCTCTATGGTATGCACCTGCTCTGTTGGCAGCTCTTGTGTCTCCCTTCTCTTCTCGGTTTGAAGTATATTACCCTTCTTTCCTACTTTTGGGTTGGAGTGTTGTTTGTAACTCTAGGTAATTCCAGCCTGCCTACATTGTCATACAAATCCAAGAGCCTCAAACCTTTCTCCGTAGTCCTGTATCGTCCTTTAGTAGAATCGTAGGCAAGTAAACCATTGCTAATCACAATTTCGAGATAAGTTCTCAGCGGATGAGAGGATAAAAAGGATGAATACATGATTTTAGTTTTTGTTTCTCCAAGCCTTGCAGCTTCTAGTATGCTAACTATGATATCTGTTCGACTTCTATACCTCATGACAGTATCAATCATATTAACATGCTATTTTAGGATAATGAGTAAAAGATTACTATCAAGTTTATGCTCTTTCTCTTCATTAAAGCCCAATTGGGAAATTTAGTCAATAAGGGAAAGAAGACTGCATCACTCGATAGAGCTAGATATACTAACCACTTTACATTAACAAGCATGCACATAATGTAACATCACCGGAGAGTTAGGTTCTATTTCTATGAGCTGCTCGGTCAATCAATTTGATAACATTCCAACCTCAAATTACTAATATCTTTAGATATA
>DAINBL010000020.1:10273-13199 GCA_036732945.1 Nitrososphaera sp.
TGTAATTTTGCTTAACGTCTAACTTTATTTCTTCGTTTGAATGGGCGGGCTCCTGCGTTTGAGCTAATTCTTTGCTGGCTTCTCCATCCGGACCTCTGAAGTATATACAAAAAAGAGAGGGAGAGGAGGGTTTTTTGCCTCGAAGAAAAAGGTATTATCATGGAATATATACAAACGCTGAAAACTGGACTCCCTGGAGATGGTAACTCTATTAATTTTATCTGCATCTTTCAGCAGTGTTGCCCCGCCGACTGTTTCGCAAACAACTATGCATGTCCGGAATAATCCTACCCCTATTCTCTCAAAAGACACCCCATTATCCCAACCCGCTAAATCCGCGTCGCTAAACTAGATAGATTCTTTATAACTTAGAATGCATAATAAATTGTATAATTTCTAAATACTTCTTGGGCAGCTGAACTAATAACAAAAATGTCTACTACGGAAGAGAACAATCATAATAAGAATACTGGTGAAGATGGAAAGGGACAGTTTCCGCCTGTGCCAGAGGATGCAATAGTTAAGCCAGAGGAAGAAAGGCCCGTAAAAATACAGATGCGTCCCGAGGAGAACATAGAAGAGAGAGAAGCAGATATTGAGTCGACTGATACAGGATCAGAAGATATGGACGGCGACGGTTCACCTGACTGGGATCCGGCAGTGGGCCCGGGAGTGTAGAATATTTTGATTATTGCTATAGTTCACATTCTACAAAGTTTCGTCTATTATCATGGGAATCAGAGCATTTTACTCTTGAGACGTCATTGTCATAGTCATTGTTGACAATAAGAGTATAGGGAATGCATTCCTCAGCAGGGTAGGTTTTTCTCATAAACTCCTTAAGATGTACAAATGCTCCTGTCAACAGTTAAGACCAATAATAACAGATAGGAAACTTGAAAGCTGATGCCTATATCACTTGAAGAAGACACTGAAGTTATTACTTCTGATGGCAAGAAGATCGGGAAGGTAAAAACGATAGAAAATGAAGACTATTTTATAGTCTCTAAAAAGGGACTACTAACAGATGAAGAAATTCGTGTCCCTGTCACTGCAATCTTAGCCAGAAAAGGTGATTCTGCGGACAATGAGCCCATCAGGCTCAATATGAGTGAGGAGACGCTAAAGCACGGCTTTGAGTTTGTGCAAGCACAGCCCAATTCAGAATTTATGCACGGAAAGCAAGAGTCAGAACCGAAGGTTAGTCTGCAAAAGCAAGTAATACGTTTTGAGCCTGTTGTACCTACAGAAGAGGCTAACAAGACAGGTATATCTTCTCCACCTGTAACCAAGCAACATGAGGCAGTCTTGAAGAGCGATGAGAATGGCACCACTAGTTATTATAGCTGTGATATGTGTCCCGCGAAGTTCGACAAGTCTGAGGAGCTACAAAGGCATCGTGGTGAAAGCCACAAGGCACCTGTGAATATTTAACGAGGCACGTAAACTATGAAAAAGCGATTGCTTGAACAGTAAGACTCAACAAAACCAACTCAGTTTTGTTTTTGCTCGCCCTCGTATTTTTATTACTCTAGCAGGAATAGCAACAATGCTATTGTTGCTAGTGTGAATAGCGTTGCCGCTGTTGCTGCGGCATTATTCCCTTTGATCTTATTGAGATGCATCGTCTCGTTCCAATGCGCGAATACAAGAGTTAATCCCTAATATGGAAAAAGCGAAATAACTTTTAGAACGGCGCAGCTATTTACACGCTAGAGAGAGGTCATAGATGTTGTACTATTACTTCTTCTTCTAACAGCATTAACATGGTTCATAATCCCATTTAACGTCATGGTCCATCGGCGTAATAATGGGATGCGGTATGGAAGCATGACTGAAATAATCACCCAATTCTAGAGAATGTCGATGAGGGCGGCGACGATGATGATAATGCTGATGACAGGCTAGTACTAGTCTACTAATTCTTTTTGCGCTGTACATCTCATAGATTACAGGTCAAGGCATTCTTCTCTCGTATTCTAATAAACAAGAACCTGTTACTAACCTAGATTATTATTTTATACTATGGTAGACAGTCTAAAGCATGTCCGAACCGCAAAATGATAATGCCAAGAATAAGCCTCCTAAAGTCGGCGACATAGATGTCTCAAAGATTGACGACAAGGCAGGCATACACTCTTCCTCCGATAGTGCCAGACACATAGAGCGAGCACAAGAAAAAGAGGTAGAAGTAACAGAAGGAAACGAGACAGGTTCTTGGCAAATAAAGGAAAAGGAGGAGATCTGACAAAAAGATGTCTTCTTCAGCAGCAGATCTTACGCCAAACGCTAATCAAAAAATTGTTCAATATTTGAATGATGCCTTAGCAATGGAAAATGCAGCAGAAGACCGAATACAGTCAAGGCTACAAGAGACGATAGTAGATGATACAAGGATGCAATTACAAGACCATCTTGACGAGACGCGAAGCCAGAAGGATAGATTAAAGCAGATTATTACGAGTCATGGCGGTGAACCTACAGACGCCAAAGCGGACTTGCCAATTCTCATCCCAAATACTATAGATCTAGTTAGAGACGAGCTGAGATCTTCGTCAACTGACCAGTCAGCTAACAATGCAGGATCACCCGACTCGCTAGGCAATCCTTCAGTAAAATCGATAGTAAAAGAAACCGACAATATAAGACTAGCCGCTGAAAAGGAACTTATTCAGACGGAGCGGGATGCCATAATAGAATATGCAGAGATCGTAAAATACAAGATGCTGATGGAAATAGCTAAAAAGGTGGGTGCTATGGATGCTGTCCCCGTTATTGACCAGAACCTGAAAGAAGATGAGCAAATGGCAAATTGGATAATTGCAAATATGCCGAACATGCTGAGGAAGGTGTGGGCACAGATTGAGGTATCAGCTGGGGCTAGGACCATCCCTGAGGCTTAATTATTTAGGAAAATCGAGTGCAA
>DAINBL010000021.1:0-13128 GCA_036732945.1 Nitrososphaera sp.
CTTGTGCTTATGATCAGGACGTCTTCTGTAGGGGATGAAGCGAGCGAGAAATGCCTTACTGGGCCCCTACTGTCATTATTGACAGTATCAAGTGGAAAGAAAGCAAACTGTCCTGCTTTGTATTCGGGATACCCGTTCTTTGCAAACTTGAAAGTCCTGATGTCTGTTCCTTCAAGTTCTTCCTTCTTGGTCAAAGTCAATCCAGAATATGAACCTGATTGTTTGTTAGCTTCTTTAGGAGTGGTAGTAGTGGTGCTCCTTTCCTCTTGTATTGTTGTTTCCGGCGATTTTGGTTCTGGGCTCACCATAATATCGCCGCTGGCTTCATCAACCTTGACAGAGTATGACTGCATGTCAGTTGCCCATACAGTCTGTTCTGAAACTTTTGCATTTCGTACATCAAAGAGAGCGTAGTGCCACGGACATTTCAGCTCGTATCCCTCCAATGAACCATCCTCTAGCGGTCCTCCTTCGTGCGAGCAAACTGCATCCATTGCATAGACCTTGCCCAGTACCACCGCCAGAACAATGGGCTTGCCTTCTGCGTCTACTCTTAATAGGCTGCCTTCTTTGAGATCTTTTCTGTTAGCAACTTTTTGAAAAGTTGGCATTTCAAACAAACTGCTCCTGGAACTGCTTAACAATTCCGACTGTGAACTCATCTCCCATAGATATTGCATGCTTGTACAATGCGTCAAATGTAGTCACATCGGTAGCATAGTCGCCGGTCAGTCTGGCAACGGCTTCTGTTTTTGTAAGGGACAAATGTTCATTCAGCATGTTCAACATATCCTCCTTCGTCCAGTTTGGATTAGCCGCACTCAGCAACGTGGCGATCTCATCTGCGTTGGCATACCACTTATCTTCAATCTCTTCTAAGGCTGTGGTGTTTCCAGACTTGGCTGCTTCGAGTAGATCTACTGCAATAGGTATATGGTCTTTCAATAGCGAAGTCAGCTGGTTGCCAGCTTGGTCACCATAGAACGGCTTTATAGCATTGCCAATATCTTCTTGGTTCTTCAATAGCCTTTCTGCTGCAAACGATGCATCAGGCTGATCCGCAGCTGCGGCAACTACGTATTGCCTTGTCCAAACGATGTGCTCCACCCAAAGATTATGAAGAGAAATTCTCAGTTCAGTAATCTTGGTTTGATTCAAGTTGTCATTAATTGCTGTAATAGAGGTCACATTCGAGCCGGGGTTGTGGTGTTCGGCTGAAATTACATGGTACTGGCCATTCATATTTTTGTTAACTTCGTCAGCAGCCTTGACCTGCTGAGCTGCGGAAGGTACTATCGACAGACTAACAAATGCTGCCGATAGCATCGCAGCGCTGATAGCAACGACAAGGATGTGCATCGAGTTATTTTTCTTACTCATTGCCATTACATCAAAGTGGTGCTTTATAAACTTTAGCTATATTGTTGTATCTAAAGTATTTATAGTTCAGGTAATGGGTAGGACGGGTAATTCGTGTGTCTGCCATATTTAGACATAATATACACTTATTAGTGTCTAAAATGTTAAATTGACAATGGCTTCTTTTCAGGAAGAAATAGGCACTGTAGGGGAGACAAAGGAAAGGATCCTCGAGTTATTGCTAGGTGGCTCAAAGAGTGCTGGTGAAGTTGCAGAAAGCCTACGGATACAGAAAAGTGCTGCTAGGGTTCATCTGGAAACGTTACAATCTTTGAGGGCCGTAAGGTCAAAGTTTAAGATTGAAAAAATGGGCAGGCCAAAGAAGGTATACGAGTTAACCGAAAAAGGCAGGGAATTCTTTCCAAGAAAGTATGATTTGTTTTTGAACCTTGTACTAGATAAAATAGCAGTCAAAAAGGGAGAAGCAGAGGCAAGAGAAATTATTGAATCAATAGCAGAAGATATTGCTTCTCGTATAAGAGCGAAGATCGATAAAAATAATCATCCTCATGATCTTGAACAGTCTTTAAAGATCATAAATGATGCAACAAACCAAATGGGGTTTGCATCCTCTCTAGAAAGAGAGGAAAAAGATAGCTCATTTTATATTCAAAGCAAGAACTGTATTTTGCACAAGGTTGCATCAAACAACCAAGACATGATTTGTCATGGCCTTCACGACAAAATAATTTCAAAATCACTTGAGGGCAACTCAGACGTAAGGATTGAATTAAAAGAATGTATGGCACTTGGAAATGAATACTGCAGACACATCATTAGAAGCGGGATGCAGAAATGAAGATCGAATCTGAAAATAGAATCGTACCGAGGTGCAGACACACAAAAAAATGATAAAAAATTCTTGTACTTCTAAAGACTCTTTTGGCTTTACAATCCTTGCAGATTTCCTGCCAATATTAGCAGGAAGTTGTTGCATATAAGGAGGAGCTACGAATCCCATATCTGAGATGAAGACACTTCCTCTTTAACATGGTCTTAAATCCTTGACTCTAGTGAAGGCAACATCAGCTCTTCCAGTTACATACTATATATGTAAAAAAATGATATATCTCATCCCATGCAATATGAAAATGACATGGATTCGTTTTTAACATATATGCCATTTATTTCTGTTGCAATAGTTGCAGGTCTCTTTATCATGGCACTGGTGAATTTTTCAACTTTAAGGAAAAGTATGCAGACGCAAAGTGAGCAGCAGATATATTCTAGAATAATGGATGCTAGGCTTAAACTTGAAAGTACGGAAACATTTACTAAAATGGCAAAGGAAAGTCCAATTTTTGCAGAGAGGTTTGCAGTAGTAGATAGTCCTGATGAATATTACATCATAGTGGCATTTCTTGACTTATTCGAATTATTATTTCGTCTTAACAAAAGAGATATGATAGATATTGAAATTTGGTCCCGTTGGAAAGGCCTTGCGGAAACGATAATGACAATACCAAAGTTTAAGAGGGTATGGGAGAAGACGAAAGATGTTCACGCTAAGGAGTTCAAAGATTTTATTGATTCGCTCTACAATATCTCTTGAAAGCTTTGACAGATGCTCTAATCACAGATAACGTAATGCCATAATCGTATAACCTGTCATTTTATCTCACAGTATCTATGTGGCTTTTGTAATGGTTGCTCATGAGTGCTTTTTTTTACATATTTACGGAAAGAAAATAGAGAAGATGTTAGATCGAATTCTATTATGACTTGATTCACAAACAAGAAATGACTACAAGATAAAGGTCACACATCAGGCGTGAATTTAAACTTGAGAATGTGCATGGATATACAGTGCTAATTTCAAAGAGATGGAAGTAAAGTGAA
Organism: Nitrososphaera sp.; assembly: GCA_036732945.1. Lineage (GTDB taxonomy): Archaea > Thermoproteota > Nitrososphaeria > Nitrososphaerales > Nitrososphaeraceae > Nitrososphaera. Next base: position 3,259 of record DAINBL010000021.1, read on the forward strand.
TGCATAAATTTCTAGTTGCCCTAATTCTATTGCAAGTGCTTGACTTCTGAATTCACCATAAAAAAAGGACCAACGCAATGGGAAGCCAAAATATTTTCAGAGAATGGAAAAGAGGTTGCCGAGATAAAAAAGAGAGGAGAACAGTCGGAATTCAGATTGCTTACTAAAAACGATAACCATGAATGGGTGCTCACTAACAAAATTGATGGTGAACACAGGCGGTTCTCTTTCTCCATAAAGGAAGTAGAAAAACAACAAGAACAAGGGCAAAGAGAAAAAGATGCTCTATTGACAGTCCGAGATAACATCTTTAAACATAATGGCATGTTCTACATGCTTGCGAACCATCCAGAAGGCAAATCATGGCACAACTATGTCAATAATCCTGTCAGGTACATCTCTAGATTAGACAACTTTCCATATTCAGATGTATCAGAGATGGATGAAAACAAGCGTCACCAAAATTTAAGACACAAGATAAAGAGGTTTCGGGGGGTTCCTGTAGGCGAAGCATCTGGACTAGGTACAACTCCTGAAGGACACCATGTCAAAGTAAATGACGAATTAGATGACATTGGCTTGTTCCTTGCCGCAACTTCGTATCTGATGTACGCCTCAGCCTAGCAATCCACTTTTTATTGTCCTTACTATTGCCGCATCGGGGGAAGTAACAAGTAGACTATTCTTCTAAAACTATAATAAATTAAAATGCAGATATTGGCTTTTGATGAATGTTGAGCCAAACCGCGTCGGGCAATTTCCTTTTCGAAAAGCTGATCCAGAGGTACGAAAGCGCAATTTCTCTGAAGTCCAGCAACCTTATTCAGAAGAAGAAGTCATGCGTGAAGCTGATCGATGTTTGTTATGCGGAACGCCTGTTTGCATTGACGCCTGCCCTGTTCTTTTGGACGTTCGTGGCATGAATGAGGCTGTCTCAAGAGGAGATTTTAAGACAGCTTATGAGCGCATAAGAGAAACAAATCCATTGCTTGGCGTAACAGGCAGATGCTGCCCTCAACTGCAGGGCTTATGCGAAGATGCCTGTGTACTGAAATGGTCTGGCCAGCCAATTGGAATTGGCCTTATTCAGAGGTACGTTGCAGACTGGGAGCGCAAGAACAAGCAACCACCGCCAAGTATAGGTACAGACACCGGAAAGAAAGTTGTGGTAATTGGTGCAGGCCCTGCTGGTGTAGCCGGAGCGGATTTGCTAAAAAGATATGGCCATCATGTGGTTATCTATGAAGCTCTTCCTACACCAGGGGGCACTGCATGGTACGGCATTCCAGACTACCACTTACCAAAAGATGTTTTGCTGCACGAGATTGGGACAGTCAAAGAAATGGGAGTTGAAATAAAAACAAACGTTATGATTGGCAAGGATATTTGCATGTCCCAATTGCTAGATGAAAATGATGCGATATTAATAACCACGGGCTCAAAGGATCCTCAGAGGCTTGATGTTCCAGGCTCTGATCTTCACGGTGTAATCAATGGTTACGAGTTTCTTGAAAATGTCTTTGTAAATGGCGTCAATAACTATTTGAAAAATCCAAAGTATGACCTTGGAAATGATATTATCGTAGTTGGCGGCGGAGACACTGCCCTTGACTGCGCCAGGACAGCGTTGAGACTCACCCAGGGTCAAGGCAATGTTACCATAGCGTACCGAAGAGCAGAGGAAGACATGCCTGCTGACCCAATAATGGTTGAAGAAGCAGAAGAAGAAGGAGTGAAATTTAAATTTCTTGCTCAGCCCAAATCATTTGAAGGCTCGGATAAGAATCATGTTGTGGCAGCGATCATGGATTCTATGCAGCTTGGTAAGCCGGATCAATCAGGAAGACGACATCCCGAGGCAATCCCGGGCAAAGAGTTCAAAATGCAGTGTTCCGCCGTATTATTAGCCATTGGCAGAGGACCGGATTCTTTTCTGCAAAAACAAGCAGGTCTTAAAATGGGCAAGCAAGATTCAATTGCAATCAATGATAACTACAAAACATCGATGGAAGGAGTGTTTGCTGCAGGGGATGTTACAAGCGGAGAAACCCTCGTTGTAAAGGCAATGGAATTAGGAAGAGAAGCCGGGCAGCGCGTGCACGAATATCTCACAGGTCTTGAAGATCAGCACATCTCTTTCTACGAGAGGTATTACAAGCAGAATCTTTATGATAGAATGCTGGAGGGAAAAGCTGACACTGACCTTCCTCCAGACTAGAATCTATCGATATCCCAAACTAACTAAAACAATGAGTAATAGAAGCGCACTATATGACTTATAGTCTATGATAGCCTAATAGCTATCGGATATATCTGGAGCAGATGAATACCAAATGACTGAGGCAGGAGTACGTGATAATAATAATACTAATCGTAGAAGCAAAGTTGCCGTTGTCACGGGCTCAAGCAAAGGTATTGGCAGAGCTATCGTCTTAGCTTTTGCAAAATCCGATACATACGCCGGCATAGTTGTAAATGCTCGTAAAAGAGACGAGGCTGAAAGAGTAGCAAAAGAGGTACAGGATATAGGGAATTGCGATTCAATAGCAGTCATAGCAGATGTCTCACAAGAAGCTGATTGTATAAGGTTGATTGACGAAACGGTGAAACATTATGGTAGAATTGATGTTCTTGTCAACAATGCAGGCATACAGCAAGAAGTTCCTTTTGAGGATACTTCAATGGAAGTTTGGCAAAAAATCATAGCAGTCGACTTGACAGGTCCATTTGTTTGTGGCAGAGAAGCAGTGAAGCACATGCTAAACCAAAACCCAAAAGGCGGATGCATAATAAATATTTCATCAGTTCACCAGATAATTCCAAAGCCGCATTATATTCCATACGCAACATCAAAAGCCGGAATTGAAATGATGACTAAGACTATGGCTTTAGAGTTAGCGCAGGATAATATCAGAGTAAACGTGGTTGCTCCCGGTGCAATAGAAACAGACATGAACGAGAAGTTAGAAGAGGACAAGGCTGAATTAAATAAGGTGCTCAGAAGGATTCCTCTTCGACGAATAGGGGCACCCGAGGAGATAGCAAACATGGTTGAATTTCTGGCATCAGATAAGGCAAGCTATGTTACTGGAAGTACGTTTTTTGTTGATGGGGGAATGACTCTATACCCAGCATTTGGTCCGTCCTTTGACCTAGGCAAAAAGCAAGAAGAAGCAGCTTAGCAGAGCAAAGGTAGGAATTATAGATATATGAGAATGCTACAGTTCCCCCCTCATCTCCAAGAGAACTTAGAGAGTTTGTTTATTTTTTCAAGCCTCAGCTGATAGCCTTCTTCTAATGTTGTTTAATATGTCAACAACAGCAATCCTGACAGCCGATATGCCCGTTCTAAATGGGAACGCTCCATTCCCTTCTCCAGTAATAGGGTTTATCCATTCATAGAATGTGTGCATGTGAAGATTGCTCTCTGAGGTAAGTGTGGACAGTAATAGATTACATTCTTCTACCCTATCAAATCGACTTCGAGCAAGCATTTCGATTCCAGTAGTCCAAGGCCAGAACGTAAGATTGTGGTACTGATAGGGCTTTAGAATCCAGGGCCCAGTGCTTTTGAGTTCAACTTCCGTTACAAGAGGCCATTTTTCCTTCCATACTCTATTTTTTAGGGCATCAAGGGTTCTATTGGCTCTATGCAGGTTCAAGTCGTCGTCGGTTTTTTCTCTTGGAAGGCCTTGTTCTCTGTTGTTTGTCAAATTCTCCCTAGCTGAGTTTTCAGAGATAGCGACTAAGTACAGTGAAACGTCTTGAGTTAGAGTCCTGTAGGGACCTCCAATATGATGGGTTTCTTGAATATCTATGTAAGCCCCATCTTCTTCAGACCAAAGTATTCGTTCCACTGCCTGTATCGCTTTTTCGGCCATCCTTCTGATTCTATCAGATTCGGTCTGTTTGCCAGTGGTAACTAACAAGCTTGACAAGTTCTTCAATGCAAGAATCCAGCAGGCTTGGCTGTAGACTATCTTTCCAGCTCGAAGGACAGTATCCATCCAGTCTTCATTATGACTCTGCTCAATTAATCCATCGTTGTCGATGTCGCGGCTTGCAAGGTAATCTACTGCCTGCAGCATCCTGGGAACGAGAAAATCAATTGCCTTTGTCGGATCTGTTATTCCAAGTTTTAGCAACAAGCCAGAAACATAGTCTGCGGAGTGTTCTGATGCAGTGGTGGAAACCATGGATGAACCACCGGATAAAGAATTGCTCTTCAAAGATTTGTTCAAAATCCAAGTAGTTGCTGAAATCATTAGTGATGTCGAATCAATGTCGGGATTTTGTCCGTATAATTCAGAGAATCCCGCTTGGTATATTGTCGTAGGCAGTGCACCAGCAAATTCTTTTTGTTTATCTTCTTCTGCTTCCTCGGACAGGAATTTCATTTCTGGCGACCCTCTACCATAAACAAGTTTTTCTCTGCCCGGCTGTATCTGATGGGACCATATCAAATACAGTTGCTGTAGTGCTGCAGTCATGTTACCTGAGAGTGTCCAGTCTCGCAGGATGTAAGATGCATCCCTGCACCAGATCGCTTGATAATATCCTCCGGGGTTTACGCCTTGGAGAGCATGCTCTTCTGTCTTTACCATAAATGTGTCGGCTTTTGCAACAAATGAACCCCAAGGGCCAGGCGGAATATTGCGCACCAATTATTATCTTCTGATATAATCAGTATTCGTCTTTAGTATTATGGATTATAGAATTTTGCAAAAGGCTTTTCAGCAATACAGACTATAACTATAATGGGAGTAGGACAATAGTTGAACACAAATGAAAACCTTAGTCACGGAGAAGATCTTTCAAAGTATTTCAAATGCAGGTCATGTGGGAAAGAGTTTGACAGTTTTGGAGATATGCAAAAACACATTATGACAGAACACATGCAAAAAGGCGATATACCATAATTAAGGGAAGAAGAAGAAGTAGATCATCACCAACTCTTGGTCAAGTAATGGCTGGCTGCATCAATACATATGACAGAGATTAGAATTGTGGACCTTGTTTGTCCATTAAGTCATAGCATTTCTCTTCTTCATAAAGCACAGAGAGAGATATGTCGGATGCATCAAGGCAACAATAATAAAACTAATTTTGTTTAAAGTCAATAACATCGACACTACAAATCTTCTTCTTCTGGGAGTGCCCACCTTGATCTTAATGTAGTATTCTTTGGGAGAGGCCGTTTTCTGTCCCAATTTTTGCCAATATATCAGCGATAGCAATCCTTACTGCAGATATTCCTGTCCGGAAGGGATATACTCCTCCGCTGGTGTCGTTAATAGGGTTTAGCCATTCATAAAAACAATGGACATGAGGATGTCCTTCTGAAGCAAGAGTAGATAACAGAATATCGCATTCTTCAAATTGCCCCAATCTACTTCTTGCAAGCATCTCGATACCTGTAGCCCAAGGCCAGAAGGTGTGGTTATGATATTGATAAGGCTCAAGGTGCCAAGGACCCGTAGAAATTAATTCTACCTCCGTAACCAGGGGCCATTTTTCCTTCCATGCTCTTCTCCGAATGGCTCTCAAAGTCCTGACTAGTCTGTCGTAATTGCTGCTGCTCCTGTCATCATCTTCTTCTTTCCCATCCAGTCGTTTTATCATTTGCGGCTGTAACAGATTCTTTTTGTCATGGTAATCATTAATGGAAAGGCTATCTCTACTTGTGTTTTCTGTCAAAGCCACCAAATATAGTGAAACGTCCTGAGTAAGTGTTCGATAGGGCCCGCCAATATGGTGTGTTTCTTGCACATCTATGTATGCGTCATCTTCTTCTGACCATAACTTTTCTTCTATAGCCTTGATTGTCGTATCTGCCAATTTCACCATTCCTTCTATTGATCTCTCTTGTCTCTTTTGCAGCAATTGCAGTAAAAGAGAGAAATTGCTCAATGCAAGAATCCAGCAAGCTTGACTGTATACTATTTTCCCTGCCCTCATTATGCTATCCATCCAGTCTTCATTATGACTTTGCTCAAGCAATCCATCGTTGTCGATGTCGCGGTTAGTTAGGTATTCTACCGCCTTGTGCATCCTTGGAATAGTAAAATCAAGGACCTTTTGTACTCGATTCAAAGAATCAGGCGCAGATGATTTTGTTGACGAGGCAGCAGATGCATTTTTTGCAAAAAGCCTTGACAAGATCCAAGAGGTGGTTGAAATCATAAGCGCCGTGGAGTCAATATCTGGATCTTTGCCAAAGACTTCGCATATCTTTCGTTCATGGTATATTGATGTAGGAAGCGAGCCTTGGAATCTTTTTTTGACCTGTTTGTTAGCGATAGTCGGTTTGAAGTCCATCTCCGGTGATCCCCTACCAAAAACTATCCTATCATCATTAGTGGAATCCAGTTGGTGGGACCATATTACAAGAATTTGATCCAATACTTCTTGGATTCTTCCGGATAGAAACCAGTCTTTGAAAATATATGAAGAGTCTCTGCACCATAAACCGGTGTAATATCCACCAGGGTTAGCCGTTTGAATTGCATGATCCTTAGTTTTCTGTATGAAATTTACTAGCTTTTTGGAGAATGCCTTGCGGCTAAATGTACTTGTACTGACTCCAAGGGTAGAGTAACCGGGACTGCTATTTCCTAGTTTCTTATTTTTGTCGTCTTTTATCATTACAATATATCTCCACAAACGGGTATGCCTCATTTTTATCAATTTGCAACTTTTATGACCTATGCTGCATTGAATATTATATAATCATCTTGAATCACAAAGATACATCATCATCATCAGCAGATTACAAGTGCCGGCTGTGCGGAAAACATTTCGATAGTTTCGGGGATATGCAGCGGCATGAATTAATCAAGCATGTGCAAGAAGGCGATATTGATAATCAATTAGAGAAATAGCATATCCTCCTATTCTATTACTTTACATACTCATAATGTCTGCTTCATACTTTACTAACTCTGCTTGTTTTTCTTTCTTTGATTATTCCTTCATCCTTGCCAAAGGGATGTCCACCAAACCCATGTCGCATCAGGGCGATTGATTTGTAGGCATCACTTTCATTCATTCTGGATTTGAATAACTCCATTATTGATTGTGAAATGACAGGTATCGGAATTTCCTTATTGATGGCGTCTTGTACTAACCAGTTTACTTCACCGGTATCTTCTATGTAGCTTTCAGTCTTTGCTAGGCCTTGCTCCCTGAGGCCTTTTTCCATGAGCTCCACAAGCCAGCTTCTGATGACAGAACCATTTGACCAGTTCTTAAAAATTGCAGCCAAGTCTAGCTCAAAGCCACTTTTGCGGAGTAGCTCAACGCCTTCTCCTATTGATTGCAGCATACCAAACTCAATTCCATTATGAACCAGCTTTACGAAATGACCAGTGCCGGGTTTGCCAGTATAGACATACCCGTCCTTTACTGCCAATGCAGTCAAAATAGGCTCGGCTATCTTGATGCCTTCTTCTTTGCCACCAACCATAAAACATGCGCCGTGTCGGGCACCTTCTAGTCCTCCACTCGTGCCGCAATCTAGGAAATAGATTCCCTTCTCATACATCTTCTTCTCTCTTTCAATAGAATCAAGGTAGAATGAATTGCCTCCATCCATTACCACATCTCCCTTTTCAAGATGAGGTACTATCTCGTCAAGCACACCATCTACTGTCGGACCGGCAGGCAGAGAAAGGTAAACTACCCTCGGATGCTTCAGAAAGCCAACGAAGGACTCATAATCTATCGCTACTTTGACACCCTGCTTCTCCAGATCTGGCTTTTTACTGCGAGCTTTACCTATGATTTGTATTTTTTTCTCATTGGCTTGTAATGCGAGGTTTCCACCCATCTTGCCTAGTCCGATTATTCCAAGCTGCATTGTTACTTGCCCCCTCCTCCTCCTCCTTTCTTCATGCCAGTAAACCCGCCAAATGCCAGAAATTCCACCATTTCATTGCTGTCGTTTGTTATCGAATGGTTGGTTTTTTCCGGTATGTAAATAACATCTCCATCTCTGAACTTGGCTATTTCATCACCTATCTTTATGTGCCCACTTCCATTGATTATATAGTATATCTCCTCGTGATCCTGATGTTCATGCGGCTCATATGAGAGGCTTGGCTGTAACTTTGCTAGTGAAACATAGGTTATAGCTTTCAAACATTGGAACTTGGGATCGACTTCAGCATCTATATCTCCATGGGTCTTGGTGTCCATAGAGAGCAACCGCCAATCTAACCCGCTCTTGTGTGCTATAGTTGGGTAGGCGTTCCTCCAGTTCCGGACTATTAGAGCCAATAATTAATCACTGCCCCACAAGTTATTTTACCATATCAAAAAGGACTGCTCTAGCAGGCGACCCGTCGATTCCTTTAAGCGGCAAGGGCAAGCACACAAAAAACATCCTACTGCCGGCAAACGGCTTCAAATTATCAAGGTTTTCAATTATGCCAATGTTGCCTGCAAGCAGTATCTTGTGAACAGGGGCGTCTTTTCTTCCATATTTTTCTACACTGGCAGTGTCAATACCAACGCATTTGATTCCGTGCTCCATCAGCCATTCAGCTGCAGAAACATCGAGATAGGCAAAATCAGTGCGGAGGTCGCTCGAGTCGGTGCTGATCAGCACAATGTCGTTGCTTCTGATGTCGTTGCCAGAAAAGTCATTGGCGCTTATGCTATGTCTGCCTGAAGCATCAATAATTACCGCCTCGCCAATGAATTTATCGAGAGGCTCTATGTCTATACTGTTTCCCTCTTGCAGAAAGTGCCACGGTGCGTCAACATGAGTTCCAGTGTGGGAGCCAAGCGTGATTCTGGTGACATTAGCTTTATTGTTTTTAATTGTCGCATGAGGGTCGAATTTTGGCTGAGGGTCTCCCGGATAGACCTGCATATAGGGGCTTATTGTGCGGGTCAAGTCATGGACTTTCAATAGTTTCAAAAGAGCCATCCTCTTTCGCCTTGTAGTAGACGTTTGCGTGTTTTGTAAAGAGCCCTACTTCAATGACGCCTGCAATGTTTTTGAGCTCAATTTCTTGCCGTCTTATGTCTGATGGAAAATCAAATGAGGTATCTAGGATAAAGTTGCCGTTCTCAGTAACGTATGGATAACCCTCCTTTAGCATTCTCATTTTCGGCCTGCCGCCAACAATATCTTCAAGTTTTTTCCTGACAAAGTGAATTGCAAAAGGGTGTATTTCAATTGGGACTGGCCAGCTGAATGTGGGCACAAATTTTGTGGATTCTGCTGCAATCACGATCTGCTTGGCGGCAGAGTGGACTATTTTCTCCCGCAATAGAGCGCCTCCACCGCCCTTTATCATGTTAAATTTGGCATCGACTTCGTCCGCACCATCAAAAACAACATCAACTTCAGGCATCTTTTTCTCATCAACCAGTTTTAGCCCGCTGCATTGCGCTTCCAATTTTATCTGAAACGAAGTGGGGATACACTCAAGAGTTTCCTTGCCATCAAAATTTGCCATTTCTCTTACGATAGAAGTCGCCATTGGGCCGCTTCCGAGGCCGATGACCTGTTTGGGTCTTACAAAGTATTTTACTGCTTCTTTAGCTAAATTTCTGGCAGCATCTTGGAATGAGCGCGGTATCCAGTTTGTTTCCTGCAGGCCCGTATACATGGCGTAGCTTGCGCCATATCTATTAAAAGAGTTGCAACAAATGCAACTAATACACTTAGGCAGAAGCGGCCATTTTTCCGCCAGCAGGTTCACCCTTGAAATGGGGCATTACCTTTTTGCTAAACATTTGAATAAATTTTATTTCGTCAGGACTGGTGCTGTGGATATGGACCCTTGTAAAGCCGGCTTTGAAGTAATCCTCTATTGATTTTATGCAATCCTCAATTGAAGTTGTTATTTGAATGGCTTG
>DAINBL010000022.1:0-5240 GCA_036732945.1 Nitrososphaera sp.
AGGCTCCTTCTAATGAAAGTGATGACAGCCTTGACTATTTCCGGATGGTTACTATTAATATCGATCTTTCTCAGACTTTAGTTAACTTAGACGAAAGCTTCACAAAATCACCACTCTTGTAGGCCTTCTAAATGCTATGACGCTTCAGGCAATCAATAATACCTATTCCGCAATCAATAAGCAATTGAAGGAAGATATGGGGCGCTTGGCTCATTGTACTGCCCGATTGTCATGAGATTGGCAGGCCAACTAATTCTAAAGCCAGCTTCAAGTAACCATCGCACCAAGTCAGCGTTGCGGGCCGGCACAAAAAGGCCATGGCCGATAATCGCAGGAGAACTTGATACAAGCGCTTTTAGATCTTCATTTGTCTTCGCAACTGCGTGGCTGAAAAAACCAATACCCGCAGCGTAACCTGTGATGTTTCCTTGGTTGTCGATGCTCAAACTTGCGACACCCTGCTCTATCGCTTGATGCAGCTCCATTTCTCTTGAAAACCCATGAACTGACATGCAAAGCTGGTTGCATGCAGGAAGATCGCTTGCATGAGCTGCACGGACATCATGAGTGGATCGAGAGGAGCTGCTACTTCTTATTGGATTCCCTTGCATCAGAAATAATGGCTCGCGCAAGGCGAAACCACATTTTGTGTAAAGAACAAAGGAGCGGACGTGGCTTGGAGATTGAACAAGTCGCACACGATCATACTGGCGCTTGCGTGCTTCACCAAGCACTGTATTCATCAACGCCCTGCCAACGCCCCCTTCCGCTAAAGGATCTACAGTGAGCGGACCTATTGCAGCGACTGGAGAAGGTGGAAACACATGAAGGAAGATGCTGCCAAGAATTCTTCCGTTGCGTTCGGCTAAAGCACCCCACGAATTTGGGTTGACAAGCAATGTCTTGATCATACCTACAGCGAATTCGATGGAGGGTTGCTCCGATGGATAACCGTGAGCCGAAGATATGATCTTATGGGCCTGATAACCTATCTTGCCGCACGCTTCCGCGTCCGCCTGTACAATTGAACGGATTGTAAAGCTCATACCTAGCTTACCAAAATGCACTGGAAATATTATTCCTATTAAAGTTAATGTCCAATGCCTTTGGTTTAATGTTTGTGAGAGCAGAATCTTCTTCCTATGTTCGTTGATCATATGCAAAATCCTCCATAGGGAGGATCATGAAGGCCAAAGACAATTTTTGTAATCGATCAAGAGCTTAATACCCATTGACTATGGCCTTAGGAGTGATACTGACAATTCAAAATAACAGACCTGTCTTGCGAGAAAGAAGATGTGAGCCTTCAAAGGCAAGATCAGACATTGTTCTATCAGTGAAGATAGGTCATGGCTGCTGGTCTGCATTAACTGCATATAGTTCGAGACTTGTTATCTTCAATCATTATTCTTTTGACGTCAATGTTTGTGATTCATATTTTCGCAGATGCTCTTCATCAGTTAACATGGTTAGCTCATTGACAATACGAGTTACAGAAGACGTGTGAGGATATAGACAGTACTTTACCTTTATTTATTTAATAAATCTAGAATGATCAACGAATAAGTGAAAGAAAAAAGTGCTGCTGGTATTAGTTGTTTGACAGACATATGGAACTTAGATCCTACAAGCGCGGCAACATCTGAGGGAGTGAGGAGAAAATTGGAGGCTATTGAAAAAAGAAAGGTGACCCGACCAGCTTTCGAAGGCATGTGGCTTTCCCTTCAAGACAGCTTCTGCAGGTTCCAGGCAGCCCTGTGGTTTGCCCCTGTCGCAATGTGTTAGGAAGGGTGGCGGCCAATCCTTTCGGATTGACCGTTTACCTGCTTCCGCATTACGGCAGCCATTCCAACCCCATGGGCACAGCAGGCCTTTACCTGCTGCGCAGATCTGGATGGTGGATCAGCTCTCTTTTTCGGCTGGTCGGAGCATTATTCTCGGCACACATCTATTTACGCTTTTCTTGGAAAATTTCCCCAAAAACGATCTGCTTTTTCTGGAAAATTCCTCAAAATGAATACAGGAATCTGAGGGTCTAGTCAATAATAACATCAATAAATTGAAAAATATGGTGCTGGGTAAGACCTGTGAAATGCCCTGTTGATCTGAATTGCCAACTTTCGAAAGTTCAATTGTCGAACTATGAACAGCCACACATCAATGTTATATTTAAGTCACCATCCCGCACTAGATTCCAGCGGATAACAACATCAGGTTCGCCTGTCGGTAGTCGTGGACGGGAAGCAACATGTGCCAGCCAGGCTCAAAACGCGCAGTGGATGCTCCACAGGAAGATCTCAAAGTATTTCAATAAGGTTGTTGCAAGGGGTGACGAACTTCAGCGATTTATCATAAAAAATTTCAAGAGAAAAAGAAACGCAACATGATGCTGATTGTGTTCCACCCTCCAGATAGCGATACAAGGTGTTATTAATGAAATATGAGAGGAAATAATATCATATACTATGGATAGCAAAGAAACCGAAAGAGAAGAGATGAAAGAGGAAACTCATGATATCGAAGATTCAGAGCAAGATGAACTAGACGAAGAAGACAATGATGAGGAAAATGAAGAATAAGAGAATCAAGATAATGAACAATAAAATAAAAAGACCTTTGGAATGGTATTAGCAGCCGCAGTAAAAATTTGAGCGTAGGTAACAAGAAAAACTCAGAAGAAAAAGCCGCCACCAGAGATAAAGCAAAGTTATTTCAAAAGTAACTCCTACTCGAGCTTGGAACTTCATGTTACCGTTTGCGCTTTTCTCAGGTATCGTCTGAAGCACATCCCCCAATGTTCAACAATCTTACCGTGGCTGTTTAATCGAAAAATATCGATCTCTGCCCCATCCCTATAGCCCCACCATTCCCGTAAGCAGTTTAACGTGACTTAGTTTCCTTAGGCAATCATTCTCTAAACTCGCTTGGCGGGATACTCTTAATCCTGACCGACATGACCCTCCATGGTATGAGCCAAACTGTAATAAATAGTGCTTCCACTCTGCTCTGCAGTGCAGAAGATACATTGTTTTTAGGTCCCGTTCTCTTTTCTTGGATATATGCCGCTCATTTATATTGCTAGTTGACTATGTGTATATTGACTAATGTCATACGGAACAAGATATGGAGGAGGCAACCGCTTCGGTGGCGGCAGCTTCGGTCCAAAGCCTGTAGAAACAGGTAAGGAATACGATGTACAAATCACCGAAACTAGCAGACAAGGTGACGGCATAGCCAAAGTTCAAGGCTTTGTAATTTTTGTGAAGAATGCAAAAGTAGGACAGAACGTAAAGATAAAGATAACAAACGTAGGCGCTAGGTTTGCTACAGCTGATCTAGCAGCACCACAGGAAACAGAACCACAACCGCCACAGTAACAAACGACTAAAACAATTCGAAACATTGATCAGAAGATGTGGCAACTCCATGAAAGATGAAAGTACCACGTTCTTGTTTTTTCTAACTTTGAATTCTCAAGTTTTCATCTTGAGCAAGTAATTGTGAAACCTCATCAAATCGACATTCGGCATATTTTTTCCGGCGGTCATAATCTGTGTCTTTAGATCGACCAAGCTGAGAATTCCATCGGATTCTGGCTAAAAGCTCGTCTCATTTCCAATAATTGATCTAAAAGTATGATATCGTCATCATTAGAGTCCTTTATATACATGAGTCACGTACCTATAGATATTAAACTATAATAAATTTCAAGAAGTTAATTCTTCTTATAACCCGTCATGGTAATGCAAACTTCAATCCTGTGTGACATGTGTAATGGTGGTCGTATGGTTACAGACCCAGAATCCGCTGAAGTCGTTTGTGCAAGTTGCGGCCTAGTATCGCCAGATAAAGCAATAGAAAGCCGTGCAGAATGGACGACATTTGAATCAGATAATGGCCGCAGTAGTAATCGCCAAAGAGTCGGCTTACCAAATTCCCTTGCGTTTCACGATATGGGGCTGTCCACAATTATTGGAAACCAAAATAAAGACTCATCGGGACACACATTGAATACATATGTGAATTCCTCGATGCAAAGGCTAAGGACATGGGATGCAAGAAGCCGATCCAACGTATCTGGACATAGAAACCTCATGCGAGCGTTCAATGAACTGGGTAGGCTAAAGGATAAACTTGGCCTAACGAATGCAATTGTGGAGAAGGCCGCCTACATATACAGAAAAGCAGAAGAGAAGCAAATGATAAAGGGAAGATCCATATCAGCCATTTTAGCCGCGGCCATATACATGGCATGCAGAGAACTGGGTGCCCCAAAATCGCTCCGTGAAATGACTGAGACCAGCCAGGTTAAACCAAAGGCGCTAACACACTATTATAGACTGCTAGCTTTAGAATTAGACATCAAGGTTCCGCTAATAGAGCCCTCAAAGTACATTGCAAGGATAGCGAATAAGGCAGCAATTAGCGAAAAGACTAAAAGAATTGCCGTTGCTACCATGGACGAAATCACCAAAAATGAACTATCTGCCGGTAAGAATCCTGTAGGTTTAGCAGCAACAGTATTGTATCTATCTTGTCTGGCTACCAATGAGAATCGGACTCAGATGAACATCGCGGCTTCTGCGGGTGTAACAGAGGTAACCATTAGAAACAGGTTCAAAGACTTGAAGACAAAACATTGCTTGAGTGCGGTTATGCCGGAGATGTTGCTGTAGATGCCAATGTTGATGTTAAAATGCAAAAACTGTGGGGAGGTATTTCCTGGAATTTATATCCCCGAAGAAAGTACTGACAACTTCAAGACGACTGCCACCGCTTCTGACACCTCTCACACTTGTTCGAGAGGACACAAGAACGAATACATTGCAGAAGAATATATGGATTGGTCCTGAGCAATTGTCGTCTCTCAATTTAAATGATAAATCAAGGATACCTGTGATTCTTGTGACTTATCCCGATACCTTCGCTGTAGAAGAAGCAAAAAGCCTTGTGGACTCATCAGATCGCTCAATTGTTGGAGTATTTAGTCAAAAATATTTGAATCATTCACGGTATGGGATTGGCGCGGGAAAAGCTGAGGAGATAAAGGAATTTGTTAGAGAATCCAAAGCAGAACAGATAGTTGTTGACGAGCATCTTACATCAAGACAGATACACAATCTTGAAAAGCTTACTGGAGTACAGGTAATTGATAGAGAACGGCTGATACTCGACATATTTTATACACGGGCTACTACAACAGAGGCAAAACTGCAAATTGAACTCGCTGAAATCCAATA
>DAINBL010000022.1:5340-7424 GCA_036732945.1 Nitrososphaera sp.
CACGGGCTACTACAACAGAGGCAAAACTGCAAATTGAACTCGCTGAAATCCAATATGAAATGCCCCGGGTAAGGGAAAATGCTAGGTTGAGTTCGGGCGGCGAGCGCGCTGGTAAAGGGGGCATGGGAGAATATGTCGTGGATGTAAAATTCCGCGATTTGAAAAGACGCATGTCGTTTATCAAAGAGAAATTAAATGATGCTCATCGAAAACGTGAATTGTACCACCACCAGAGAATAAAGACGGGCATGCCCATTGTTTCGCTGGTTGGCTATACCAGCTCTGGAAAGACCACTCTGTTCAACTTGCTAACAGGCGAACATAAGCAGACCTCAAATAACCTGTTTACGACGCTGTCCACAACTACTAGACTATTGAAAATAGATAATAGAGAAATATTGCTCACAGATACTGTCGGCTTTATCAGCAGGCTTCCCACTTACATGATAGACGCATTCAAATCAACACTGGAAGAATCACTTGCAGCCGACCTAATTTTGCTTCTGATTGATGCATCAGAGGATTTACAAGATATTAGAATAAAGCATGCAGCTTGCAGACAAGTCCTTGAAGAGTTAAATGTAGACAAATCGAAGGTGCTAATGATTTTTACCAAGTGTGACCGGCTAAATTCAGAAGAAATGATAAAGAAAATATCTGAGGATTTAGGAATATCAAACCCAATGCTCATCTCGTCTAAAACAGGCTATGCAATTTCTAAACTGAAGAGCATAATTGGGCATCAATCCTATGCTGTTAGTAGAGCCAAGTGACCCTATGCAATATTACGGCCCGAAAATCCTTGACCTGATCAGTTGTTTAAATCAAATACACTTTAATTCCTCTGCGATAACCAAAAAGATGTCACTAGTTAGACCTAGTCATTGCGCCATGCATCAACGTACCTTAATATCTCTGATTTGGTTATAATCTGGTGCTTCTTCAAATGGAAATAGCAATTGACGAGCATGTAATCATATGCAGCATCTGTGGACGCAACCTTATTGTCAAGGACAATGTGAACAACGGCCTAGCATTTCTTAGCCATCTCAAATTTGACCATCACATTCAGTATAAGGTACCACAAATGACTGAGACAAAAGTGAAAAAACATGATGCTACAACTGCAGTTAATCAGCAGATGTTAGCACAGCCAGAATAAGAGTGCTCTATGTCATAATTCAATACGTTGGTCTTTTTCTACATATTATTCCATGTTCTTAATAGTGATAATAATATCCGCATTTTGGCCCGATGAGATAAATACTTTGAGCATACTACAATATCAGAGTATGATATATGTCAGCAATGGCTACAAATGAAATTATCTGTCCCCATTGCACCAAAGTAAATGAATACACGATGGGTTCTTGTCGAAGTTGTGGCGCCGAAAGGCCACTTTCGCCATAGAGTTTTCTCAACCGATAGATAATATGGTTTTCCTGGGGCTCTGTCATCTAAGATTTGATAACAGGGAGGCGGTGATAGTAGATTATGCCGCTAATTGCATGAAATGTGAGATCATAGGATTAGCTGGATCGACTGTTCCAAATCCAATTCAGCTTACTAGGTTCTGTAACGTTTCTGATATGAGTGATAGAATACCGGTATGAAACAGGTCAACCATGCATAAAGCCTGATGGCTTTCACAATCTATATCTAATTGAGTAACTTGACATCACTTTACAAGTCCTTCTAGAAATGAAAAGTCCATGTCATCATCGCTATATGCTGTGATCTCCCTATGCCAGCAAATTGGGCAAAAGGCTTCATCAACTACTAACTTCTGCTCATATGTAATGTCGTTCATATTATACAGACCTTTGCACATAACACAAATGTTCTCGACCATCTATTTATCAACTGTCTGATTCCTTTTTTCTTTGGACAGTTTCATCAAATCTAAATTGATCTGCTGGCTTATTTGAGTGCATATCTCGGCGGTAGAACCCTCAAATGTTTTGCCTGCTTTCATCAAGTAAACTCTAAGTTTATCCATCGATACCAATCACATCCATAGTATAAGATGTTTGTCCATGCGTCTGATATCCACCACAACTGCGATTCTGCTATCAACATGGGCG
>DAINBL010000022.1:7524-13028 GCA_036732945.1 Nitrososphaera sp.
CTGCGATTCTGCTATCAACATGGGCGCGAGAACCAAGCCTAAACCTGATAGGGTGGTATAATGCTTAGTTGCCTCACATTTCATTCTAGGACAACTAAGTTTTGAAAACTGCTGGGAGCATCCAGAGGTTCCCAATGATACTCCATAGTCACAGTTAGAAAGAAAGACAGTATTGGAACAGATGAAAAATGGCTGTTTCCTTCAAATCTTTTCATCTGGCCAACAATAACAAGCCAATCATATGAGGGGATATGTCAAATGAAATCTAGATTCACACAATAAAATAGAAATATTCAGGTTAGATTAGAAGCTATAAACCAGAGTACTAGAAGGCTTGAAAAACATGCTCCAAAAGTGGTTTTTCCTCTGCATCGTTCATGCATTGACCTGCTCAATGTACCCAAACTATACGATGCTATCTTCAAGAGAGGTTTGCATACAACGACAAGCCATCGGCACTAGGGTAACAAATAGTAACCAGTTGATCTATACTTTACAGCATTCATGCTTGTTTTCACATCTGCAATAAACCGGCTCCTTCAAGCATAACCGGCATATTCGAATACCACACCCCACACATGTGTCATCAGACAAATTGCATGCCCAGTGCTTACAGCTCATATTAGAAATAACGACAAACGACTAGATTACTTTTTCTTATGCAAAAAATCGCATGTACAATAGAAAAACCTTAGGCGTATTGATACCACATAGCATATTGCCTTTGCTCTTCTAGCGCGCGATATTGTAGGGACCAATTGTATTTTTTCAATTCTCTATTATGCACAAGCGTTATTCCTATTCATGTTTCAACAATTAGCCGGTGAAAATCCTTTATCTAAGACAGGGACTAGTATACGTCAAGATAATGGTTCAGGATTCTATTGATACAGCCAAATTGCTATACGCATCAGCTAGGCGACAAGATACTGAATCAGTCTTAAACCTGTTTGCGGATAACGCTATGATTCACGGGCCTACCTCGTCAACAAAGATTCTCCCGTGGGGCGGTACCTATAATGGAAGAGAAGGTATTAAACAATTCTTCAAGCTATTAGGAGAAGGTTTAGACATTGAACAGTTTGATATAATTGATTTCATAGCAGAAAGAGATAAGGTCGCGGTTCTAGGTTTCATTAGAGGAAAAGCAAGAATGACGCAGAAGCTTTTTGAAACATACTTTGCACACATTATTAAAGTAGACCGAAATGATGGCAAGATAGTTGAATTCAGAGTTTTCAATGACTCTGGATCATTAGCACAGTCTGTGAGCTGATAATGGTCAGACGCTACATTTATGACAGAGATATGCATCGATTCTTGCATGTGCAAAGTTCTTCTCAACAAACTTCTGGTTAGATTGTGTCTTGACTCTGTAGGTTTTGGTAGCACAAAAAATAAAAATTCACCATGCTTTTACCGCACTACGGACTGATGGACAGTGCTATAGAAAATATTCTGGAGTAGAAAAAGGTAATAATTGTAACTGTACAGAATAGGAATGATGAAGGGAAAATTTAGCCAATGGATCCATCACCAAGCGAAGTAATAAGACAAGAATTACTCAGCTGGAAGGGAGTTACGATACATGAGCATAATTTTGCAACCGTAATATTTTATGTGGACGGGATAGAGATGGGTCACCTACATGGCGATTCGATAGCCGATCTACAGTTCCCTGCAAGACTTGGTAAGAAACTTGTAAGAGAGGGATATGTATCGGCACATCATATTATCCCGAAATCTGGCTGGGTAAGTCGTGAGATTCAAGATGCCAAAGATGTTGAAGCCGTCATTGAGCTCTTTCGCTTCCAATACAATCGGCTTGTAGAATCAAAATAACAACTTTTTACCCCTTTGCACTTGGCGTGCGCCACTTCCTCATCTTTAGGGTCAATCGCGACGGCTATGAGCCGCGCGATACAGTCAAACTGATTCTCCACAATATCCTCTCCTCTTTTCTAGTTTTATCTTGAAGTAAGTTATCGCTGACTAGATAAGGTCAACGATATTTAGTAAGCAGCGAATTGCTACTATAGTTAAATAGCTTCATTATCATATTGTATCGTGACAAGTAAAAAATCAAAAACCGCTTTCTTGTCCGATCTCCTAGTTACTGATCCAGATACTGGCGAATTAATACGCAAAGATACTGGCGAAGTTATTTCTGATAATACATTATCACAACAAAGAGAATGGCGGTCATTTGACAATGAAGAGAGTAAAAACAGAGCACGGGTAGGAACTCCAACGTCGCTTGCATTTCATGATATGGGACTTTCTACAAAGATAGGAAAGGAGGCAACTGATGCATCTGGCAATAAAATTGACGCTGCCACTCGAACAAGAATGGGAAGACTTCGGATGTGGAATAGCAGAAGCCAAAGTCACTCGCCAACAGAGAGAAACTTGCAGCATGCTTTCTCCATGCTTTCTAGGATAAAAGACAGACTAGGACTGCCAAATCATGTAACTGAAAAGGCTGCATATACATATAGAAAAGCTCAGGAAAGAGGTCTTATCCGAGGAGATACTATAGGCTCGGTATTAGCCGCTTCGATATATGTTGCTGCAAGACAGTCGGGTGTGCTAAGGACACTTGATGATATTTCGGAAATTAGCGATATCAAGCCTGGGGAGGTGGCGAGATCTTACAGACGCATTATCTCAGAGCTTGACATTAAAGTACCACTGATAGACCCCACAAAGTACATAGTCAAAGTAGCAAACAACTTAAACTTTGATGAAAAAATAAAGCGTAAAGCTCTTGAACTTATGGAACAAGCTCAAAAAAAGAATCTCCTCGTAGGAAAGGACCCAATAAGCATGGCCGCTTCTATACTCTACCTTGTAAACCTTGCAGAAAGAAAGCCTAGGACTCAGGCTGAAATCGCAAAAGCAGCAGGAGTAACGGAAGTGACAGTGAGGAACAGATCAAAAGAACTTAGGAAAAAACTCGATTTGAGCCTTGGCCGATCTACTACTATGTAATAGAGAGCAGATCAATCTGACAAGCCCTATTTCTATTAGCTCCTTTTAATTTTGAAAAACATTACTATCAATTTTAGTTTTCTTTTCCTTTTATACTTGAGGCGGGTATTATAAAACATGTTTAACGCTTTTGTCTTTCTGAATTGCGACATAGAGAGGAGACCTGCAACCGTCAGTGAAATAGCCAACATTTCAGGGGTTTCTGAAGCTGTACAAGTGTCTGGAGTCTACGACATAGTGGCAAAGGTGAGTGAAGAATCCCGGGAGGATATAGCAAAGTCAGTAAAGAGGATTCGTGCAATGGACAACATTATATCAAGCCTGACAATGATTGCATCTGAAGAGCATGCTGTGAAGCGAGTGGAGGTGCCGTAATAATGCTGATGCCGTATCAGACAAGGCCTGCGTTGCACACAACAAAAAAGTCGCCAGGGTTCTGCATTACCTGCGGAAAAATAGCGACAACTGAAGCACTGTTCAAATTAGATGGTGCGATGATCATACAGAGATATTGTGATAAGTGTTTATCAAGCGCGCAGTACTGATTCATACTAGGAGACAAAGCTAAAAGAACGAAAAAGAAAAAGCATACCAGAGAGATAGAAGCGTGCCCGCCAATCCGTATAGCGGTGTCGACTCCAGAACCCCTGATATGTCAATAGAAGGAGGCAGTAGTATATTTTCCTAATCGGTTATCGCTTCGGTTCAAGTGCCTCAGAGGTCAAAGTCCTTACCATTATCATGACATACAACAACAATCTCTTAATGCTTCAGTGCACTGTATGGGTTCATTACCTATAGGTTAGATGGGTGCACGACGTTATGTAGTATAAGTGTCGGCTTTCGGATATTACCGTGCATCATGAGCCATGAAGTTTTTTCCTAAACAATGGTCAACGAGAGTGTGCCATCAACGCCTCGTATAGTGCTGATTTCTTTAGAAATTCGTTCTCTTAGCTGATCCTCTGTTTCTGCGTTGATCTTGATTATCAGATCGTATCTTCCTTCGGTTCTATGAATGCTAGATACGAATGGCATGCTCGAGATCTTATCCTTAATTCGTGTATCAAATGGAAAATGGCAATTAACTAATACAAATGCTGAAACCAAGTATATATTATCATATTCAGAGACCGAGTTAATAAAGAAGCAAGGTTGCATACCTGATAAGATGATCAATTTTAATAGATAGGTAATATGGGCTGAAGATACTGTATACACCACTAGCCTATTAAATATGACTTTATCATTTCTTATTATCTCCCGCGTCTTTGTCATAGCGAATAAAAAAAGAGTGGGGCGTGAATATTGCACAGATCATTATCTTATCGTTCAATATGATCCGTTCTAATTCTTTCTCAGAACACTTCCTCTAACATTTCGACTGTCATTGCAGCCAATAGGACAAAGAACATCTTCTTGCTAGACAGTAAGAAGGACCTGTTTCTATTATCCAATATATGAGATAAGAAGGTCTGCAGCGCGGGATAGCCGGAAGCTCCTAGTGAGTCTACCATTGGCATGGCCAATGCGGAAAAAGACTGCATGTTCCATCTTCACAGTCCAATATACACCATACACACATTTAACATAGCTGGTGATACTGGCTTCCTTTTCCCAGTTCATGGGGACTAATAGTTAACGACCATTCCTGCGTCACAAAAGAGCATATACCTGCTTTCAAATAAGATTCTCATCGTATAAATTCTACGTCATCGGCATATAATTATTGTTCATTCGCGGCCTGAGCGAACACAGGAAGAAGAAGAAGCTATCAATACACGAGGAGTGCTAAATGAGTTTTCCCTGCCCTGCTGGCAGCGTTTCACGACTACTAAGTCCATAAACGCGATGGTCCTTCTGTTCTTCTCATACTATGCTAGCTTTCTAAGCTCGGTCTATTTTTGCTGGGGGGCATGTACTTCAAGTAAACTACTCAGTTGTCGAGTAGTTTGAAGAAATCCAATTCCTCTACTTGTTGTCTTGTAAATGTCTCCTTCACGCATAAGAAGACTATTTCCTATCAACATTGCTAGGTACTCCTTTAATTGTGCGTATGAAAGAAATGCCTTATACATTATCTTGGTCTTGGTAGCACCGCCATTTGCTGCCTCCAGAATATTAGAGGCAAGGTCTGTTCTACTTCTGTATTTCAATTTTATTCAATCTTTGTATACATTGCCACTATATGAGTAATCTCAAAGAGGCTTGTACAACTATGTTAAGATAGACCATTTTCTATCAAGATGTACTAGAAAGAGTACCTTTAGCCCTCGATCCATTGAGCCTGTCTATTAGACTGTCTTCAGTTACTCGTGGTGCTTGTGCAATATCTTTGAATTATATTCCCATCAAAGGCAGGATTATGTAAAGTAACCTCACTGTAAGACGCAACTGATCTATCAGTGGATACTTCATAATATGTGAATTTTCTTCTGTTATCACATTCTATGATAAGGAATTAAGGTAATTCTTGGAACAATCATCTGAGCAAAACTCCAAAACGCCTCTGG
>DAINBL010000023.1:0-12651 GCA_036732945.1 Nitrososphaera sp.
CAGTAATGCCAATTGTAGGTATTGATGATCTGGCTATCTATACACCTAAGCTTTACATCGATTACAAGGATTTTGCCGAAGCGAGAGGTATTGATCCACAAAAGCTAGAGTATGGGATAGGAATTAAGAAGATGGCCATTGCTGACACCAATCAGGATTCTGCCTGCATGGCAGCAAATGCTTGTACGAGGTTGATGCAAAAGAACCATCTCCATCCCCAAGACATTGGAAGGCTCTACGTTGCAACTGAATCATCGCTGGACGAATCAAAGGCAATGAACTCATTTGTTATTGGAATGTTAGAACAGATCTACGGCGAAGGCTCGTTTGAGCATGCCGGTGGTATTGAATGTAAATTTGCCTGCGTTAGTGGATCTTATGCACTCTATGACAATGCAAACTGGATAAGGGCTGAGGAGAACAACGGCAAGGCTGCCATGGTAGTTGTAAGCGACATAGCCAAGTATGATATTGGTTCCACTGGAGAATATACACAGGGGGCCGGTGCTGTTGCTCTATTAGTAAAAGAGAATCCTCGGCTTTTGGCATTCGATCCAAAGGTTGCATCTACCACTATCAAAAACGAATATGACTTTTATCGTCCATTTGGCAAGGAAACGCCTCTTGTTAACGGCAGCTACTCCAATTTGCTGTATTTGATATCAGTTAGGAAGGCGTTTGATGCCTACAAGGAAAAGGCCATCAAGACTGGGGTTATTATACCCAAAGACGGCGAGTCGATAACTGATTACATCGACTTTTTTGCAGTGCACATTCCATATAGGAAGATGGGCGAGAAAGCGCTTGCGTACCTCTTGAGACACGAGTGGCGCCATCTCCCAAGGTGGAACAACGTTATCAAAGAGGTCGGGATGTCCGAGCCCCAGCCAAAGGATCCTCGTGGAACAATTGAGTCGATTCTTGCTGACACTGAATTTATGAAGGCAGATGAGCGGTTCAGACGTGCATTCACGCAGACATCTTTCTACAATGAAGTATATGAGAAAAAGATGGCAAGCTCGCTTGCGGCATCTGCAGTCATTGGCAATTTATATACTGCATCTATGTATCTGGGGCTCCGAAGTCTGCTAGAATTTGAGTTCAAGAAAGGAACAGATCTTGAAGGCAAGAGGATTGGCTTTGGCTCTTACGGCAGCGGCAGTAGTGCAATGGTGTTTAGCGGCATGATACAGTCTCAATACAAGGAGATAGTGAGTAAGATGGACCTAGATGCAGATATTGGATCGAGACAAAAGCTCACAATGGATGAATATGAGAGGCTGCACAGAAACCAACGAAACTTTAACGACTCTATTATTCGAGCCCATAAGGAATTCGTGCTTGTCAAGCTAGGTGGCAAGACCGCCGACAAAGCAGGTCTAAGAGAGTACAACTACATGAGCTGACTAGCCTACCACCTTGAACTCGATTCCTTCTTGTTTTAGAAACTGTACTAAGCGCTGAGCGTGTTTTTCGTTTTCTAATTCCAGACTCAGGTAAACGCCAGCAGTTCCCGCGGGGATATGTGCGCTTAGTCTGTCATGATCCACCTCGACTATGTTGACACTGAGCTCCGCGATGCCATCTACAACTCTTTTAAGCGCACCAGGCTTGTCTGGTAGTAAGATAAAGATCTTAAGCAGTCTACCCATCTGCATTAGCCCCTTTGCTACCACTTGGCCCAAAAGGTACATGTCGACGTTTCCTCCTGACAGGATGGCGACAACTTTATCTTTGCTGCTGATATGCCCGCCATTTGACAAAAGGTAAGCTAGGCTGGCGGCTCCTGCAGGCTCTACTACCAGCTTGGCGCGTTCCATCAGGAGAAACATTGTCTTTACTATTGATACGTCATCGATAAGCACAATGTCGTCTAGGTAATTGCTTATTATTTTATGGGTAAGTTCACCAGGCTTCTTAACTGCTATGCCATCTGCTATGCTGTAGCCTCGCTTTGTAGGCTGGATCGAGCCCTTTGCAACTGATTCTTTCATGGCCGGGAAGGCATTTGACTCGACGCCTATTATCTTGATATTTGGTTTTCGCGACTTTATCGCAATTGCGATTCCAGCAGCAAGCCCTCCTCCCCCTATCGGGAGGTATACCCTGTCAACATCTGGAAGGTCTTCGAGCAGCTCAAGGCCGATCGTGCCTTGGCCTGCAATGATTTCAGGGTCGTCAAAAGCATGAACTATCGTAGTATTGTCTGTCTTGGCAATTTCTTGCGCGGCGGCCCATGCGTCGTCATAATCTCCTCCCCGGCGAACTACCTTGGCCCCGTACGACCTTGTTGCTGCGACTTTGGCCGGTGACGCATTCTGCGGCATGACAATTGTGCATGGGATATTTTTGAGCGCGGCAGCGTATGCTACCCCTTGTGCATGATTGCCGGCAGATGCTGCAATGACCCCATGGCCAGCCCGCTTGTCCGATAGACTGCTGATTTTGACAAACGCTCCACGAGCTTTGAAAGAACCTGTCACCTGCAGGCATTCTAGCTTAAGAAATAGGTTTGTCCCTGTAAGATCTGAGAAGGTTCTGGAAGTTTGAAGAGGTGTCTTTCTAATTGTCCCTGATAGCACCTCCTGCGCCCTTAGTATGTCTTCAAAGGTCGGTATACGTCTTTTTTTTTCGAGGTTCCATACAGTCTCATTGTTCATTTATTAATGCAATGCATCAGCTGTCGATGCCTTAATTATAATTTGTGATAGCCGAAAGTTCGGGCAGTACGCCTGAACTAGGAGTAAAAAACCTATAGGTTTATGAAAAATCACTCCAAGATCGTTGATTTTATTAGCAGTGTAAGAGATAAAAAGAAGTTCTAAGAGGGGCAGCCCTCCATCTTTTGAATCCAGTAGCCATTTTGTTCTATCGCCTTTTCTATGAATGGAGGCGCTTCCTGTATGTGGCAGAACTGACACTCTTCTTGTGTCATTTTTTGTCCGCCTTGTCCGGTGTTGGACAGGTATTCTTTGCCGTAACCTATTGCCTTCTCGTGCGGTGTGCCTGCGTCAACAACTACATCAAAGTGCATTATCCTGCCATCCTTCTTTGTAATGTAAGTGTCATATACTGCACATTCCATAATGGGACCAAATTGGATTTTATGGTATTTATTCGATTGCTTTTTTCTCGGCTAGAAATTGAAAAACTAACTTTTTGAGTAGGTATAGCGAACCTGAACACACAACTTGTTCTTTGATCGCACAGTCCTGAGCACCTTTTTATCAAGCTCGAATATCTAACAAGGTGATTATTCAGCTCGTCCCATCCTCATTACATATTTGTTCTCTTGCACTTGCAGTATATATCTATCAAATTTTGGAAGCAAGAAGTAGAATGTGTTGCAGAAGCAAGAGCGCTTCGGGTACTGTTAATTAACTTATCGTGCTCGATTTAAGGCATAACGGCAAAACAACTGTCTACCTCTCTTTTATCTGATCTCAGAACTACATTTCTTTATCTCAAATGAGACGCCTTGATCGTATAGACCTTTTGAAATGCTACGGCTAAGGCCATCTTCTACAGCCTTTATCCTCTGGCTGTCCTGCACGATGTCGATTGGAATATCGATCTCGATCTGCACTTCAAGGATCATCTTTTTCGTTTTGACCATTTGCTGACGGCTGTACCAGGCTTAAAACGCTATTTCAGTCTTACATCAATATAGAAAATCTTTATTGCAAGTACATATCTAAATACTTGGATGGATCAGAGCGATATTTTATCAAGGATGTACGCTGGTGAAAGAAACACCAGCCTTTCCCCGAAGAAAGAGGAGGCCCCTTCAGAACTGGATGATATCCTGCAGACTAACCTCTTCAATGTTATGCTGAACCGCAGATCACAGCGCAAGTTTGAGGACCGGGAAATAGAGGACTGGAAGCTTGAAATGATATTTGCAGCAGCAGATACTGCTCCAACAGCGGGAGGCTTTCAAGGGTTTGAAGTTTTTCATGTAAAGAACCCCGATGCTAAGCTCAAGCTTGTACAGGCTGCAAACAACCAGCCGTACGTCAATGCACCAGTGGTGTTGGTATTTTGTATGAATCCGTCAAGGGTCAAGATGAATTTCCCGCAGGATATTATCAAAAAGTTCTCGGTGCAGGATGCTACGCTTGCAGCTGCCTATGCCCAGCTGGCGGCCCACGCGCTGGGCCTGACGTCAGTGTGGATCGGTATGATAGACGAGCAAAAGGTGATGCAGGCACTTGTCACTGATCTTGTCCCGGGGTCTATCTTGTGCCTTGGCTACTCACAAAAGATGCTGCATCCAAAGCCCAAGAGGAAGCTGACTGAACTGATAAAAGAAATCTGACCCTTGGCAGCACAGATACCCTAAGGTTAAGGAATATCAGGACATTTAGTATGCCTCTGAGGGGTCCTCATATGATCAAGGCTATTTTGTCTTAGAGCATGACAGATGCACATTATGACTATGTTCTTGTTAAGAGCAGGCTAAAATGCGAGATCTATATACAACCTTCCTCTGTCACCCAATGGTGATCGTCTGTGTAGTGAAGCATTACTCTATGCATCCGGATTATCACCCTACTTATTTTGGTAAATTATCTATAGCTTCTTGATAATTATAACTTCCATAGAGTCTCTTTGAATTTTTTCCAGGCTTGATATTGTGTCCTCACTTATGCCCGTGTATGTTGACCCTTCAAATTCTGCGCTTACTGCATTTCGGGCCATCAATAACATAAGAAACTAGAGAGCAACTTTGCGGATCGTTGCTCCCACTATACCAATCTCTGATGAGAGCAGGTCAGCAGCCTCTTTTGGCATCTTTATAGTGTCAAGGAATGCTTCCCTTCTTTTCGTGTTCTTATTGTTCTTTATGACTTCAATATCAAAGTAGTTGGTGACACCCTCTTCACCTTGCATCAGCCTATTGTAGTCTATGAGGACCGGTGATGTCTGGTAAAAACTCACGAGCATATGATTTAGTTCTGAAAGAAGCTCGCTCTTCCGATTGCGCATTTCTTTAAACTCGGGGAACTGACTTTCAATAACTGCCGTCTTTTCGTTAAGCTCCTCGACAAGCTTTTCATCGTCAAATATTTTTACAAAAAGTTCCTCAAACTCTAAATTAGAAAAGCCTCTCTTTTCCAGCTCGGTAGCAAGCACCCTGTCGCCAATGCCACTCATCTTGCTCAAAAAAGAAGAGGCTGTACCTTCGATATTTGCAAGTTCCCTTTGTATTTCTATAACACGCCTATCAACTCTGTAGTAAGGTAATACATGGAACTGGATGCCAAGATAGACACTGATATAAAATCTATCGGCTTCTTTTGTAAATCTAGAGTATAGCCTATGCATGTCTTCCGTAGCTGATTCCAGGATGCCGCTAAACGTCCAGCCTTCTAGGGTACTGCCAAGCTGTTGGAAAAAATTTCTCACATTCTCTGGGTCAAAAGTGTCGACTCCTGTTATTGTGCCGTCTCCCAGCATTGCATTTGCTTGGCGTGTTGCAATGGCAGGCTTGATGGCCTCAAGAAAAGCATCTTGCACCTTCCCAGCAGCTGCATTTACCTGCCTGCAAAAGTAGTCGTCTCCCTTAATTGGTGCCCTCACAATCAAAAAAGTGCAATACTGTTTAATATATTCACGTTTAAATGGAACAAACGATAAACTCAACTAAGACTTGGCTAGAGCAAACGAGCACAAGAAGGATGGCGAACAGGACAGTACCAGCAAGGGCCTCTTTAACATGATGATGAATAACGACAGCAAGAGCAATGAAGAAGCTAAGATAGTTGACTCTGAAACTCTTGTCTCTCAGACTCAGGATAGGCTATGGAGGGCCCTCAAGCGCCGTTTCCAATATGACGTATCGCTCCAGTCGGGCCAAGAATTCCTTCTCAACCACGTTAGCACCAAGATTCCTCTTGTGATAACTTATGCGGACTTGGTAGGGTCGACAAATATGAGCATGACCCTGCCAGCTGATAAACTGACCACTATAATTCGGGCTTTCACATATGAAATGTCGCAGGTTATTTACAACCACAAAGGCTACGTGCTCAAATACGTGGGAGATGCTGTCATTTCCTTTTTTCCGGCAAGCTATAACAAGTTGCTTGCATGCGATAGAGCAGTACAATGCTCACAGTCGATGCTTGCGGTAGTAAAAAATGGTATCAATCCCATCCTCAACCAGTATGACTATCCAGAGCTGAATGTCAAGATAGGAATGGATGAGGGCGAAAATGTTATTGTTCAGTACGGCCATGACCGAAGTTCCCAGATCGACATTCTTGGATATTGTATGAACATAGCTGCCAAAATAACGTCGCTCACAGGGTCCAATAAGATCTCAATCGGCCAATATGTGTATAACATGCTACATCCTTCGATCAAGTCAAAATTCAGCGAGGTTAAGTTCAGCGCTGATGAATGGAGGTACACCGATAGGCTCACAGGCCAGCTTTACAAAGTGTATTCAATGAGCGATGCATCGAAGTGACGACGACGACGGACTGTGGTTATAATAGGAGAATGATGTCGATTACAAAAGGGAAATTTAACGGTATGACTTTTGCTTTCTACGCCGTGCACTAGGCCCTCCGAACTTCTTTGACTCCGTCTGCCTACTGTCCCCTGATAGCAGGTGTCTGTCATGTTCTGCTATCTTTTTCCTTATCTCTTCGCGCATGCTTTTTGTGAGAGGATGCTCCTTTGGGTCCTTGCCACCCTTCTCTTGGCCCGTGAGGGCACGGGAGACTGCAACCGCACTTGCAAACGCCTGTCCCATAAAGCCACCCCCGTGCACTTGGACATCGATGTCGACCCTGTTGCGCAATTCCCCTATAAGCGTAAGTGGCGTGAGTAAAAGCTCTCTTGCTATTTCAGGAGTAACAAGCTCTGCCGGCTTGTTATTCATCCTTACCTTTCCGGTTCCCTTAGCTATAGTAGCAACGGCCTTACTTGTCTTGCGTTGCCCTGGATATAGCTCTATCTTATTTATCATTCTCCCTTCCATCCTATCTGCTTGGCAACTTCGGCAATAGAGATATAGTAAGACTCTGGCTTGGTAATCTTTGAGTCATCGAAAGACTTCATGCTGGCACCTTTCATAGCCTCAGGAACTCCCATATATACCCTCAGGCGCTTGAATGCCTCTATTCCGTCTGACTTACGCTTTGGTATCATCCCCCTTACCATCTTTGATATGATGGTATCAGGCCTCCTTGGATGAAATGGGCCATGAATGGGGTTTGTCACCGAATTGATCTCCAAATGTTCTTTGTAGGAGTTAATTGTCTTGTAACGGTTACCTGATAGCATTGCCCTCTCGGCGTTGACAACCGTAACTCTGTTGCCTTGCAAAAGAAGTTTCGAAACATGTGAGCACATCCTACCAGCAATGCAGTTGGTTGCATCAACTACTATCATTGTGTCTTGCTGCTTCTGTACGGCCTTTTGCTCAGCCAATTATTCTCACTCCTTTGCCATCGGGATGGTTATTGATCAAATCATCAAACGCCATCACCTTGCCGCCAGAGTCTATGATTTTTTTGGCGGCGGTTTCTGATATTGAAAAAGCGCAAACCGTGAGCTTGTGGCCAAGATTGCCAGTTCCCAGAACCTTGCCCGGGACGACGACCACCTCGTCTGCCTTGGTTATCTCTGCAAGCCTCCTTACATTAATCTCACGTCGATTAGCCCTAGGGCCCGCAAGCTCCTCTTCGAGGGCTCGCCATATTGGCGCCTTGTTCGTCTTAAAGGCTTTGCGAAGACTCGAAATTGTGTTATCGATTACGGTGTGAACAAACATGCGTAATATGAACTCGTATCCTAAAGTCCCCAAATAAATGTACCGGCCATGGCGAACCTAGAACTACCATTTGACTACTGGAGGATAGTTTAGCTCGATTGCCTAGTTACTAAAATCGATATAGTTTAAATCCAAATTGCTGCAATTACAAGGCCTCTTGAAAGGATGGGTGGTGATGACGATTACAAGAACGTTGTGTCGGAGCCCAATATCTAAATACTCTTTGGAACCTTCAACGATGAGACTGCTTGTTTGAAGCTCTTCACCCTCGCAAAGAGCCGCTCTCCAGCAGCCAGCAGTATCTCTTCCGCAGTTAGAGCGCCATTTGATTCTAGGATCAGTAATATCTCGTCCTCATTCTTGCCATCTTTTACAACTGCCACCGATGTCGGTTGCCACTTCGCATGGTCTTTGCCGATGCCAAGCCTTGCATATGCTTCAAATTTTAATTTTTGATTTGGTGCCAAAACGACGATGGGGATGTCTTTGCTGACGGGTTTGACCATCTCATCTTCTGAGACCAGCTCACCTGAGGTTACGGCCAGAGTCTTTTCATTGGCCTCTGCGTCAAGTACCAAGAGTACTCTACACTTGCTGCAGCCAAGAGTGCTCTTGCAGTCGCACTCTTGTGGCATTACAAACTTCCCCGGATCAGTACGAAGTGGTATTAGCCCAAGCCTATGTGCAACCGCTTCATCATGCATAACAGACGAATTTTCAAGAATTACGACGTCATCTATGGCCAGTGTGGAGACTTCACTTATCGCAAGCCTCCTTAGGGAGTTTACATATTGTCTTGGAATATTGCTAAATCTGACAACGATCCTCTCATTTGATTTTTCAACAATTTCAGCAGATGCAGAAGCCAATATTTATCAAAGTTATCCAAAACAAGCTTAAAAATCTACCGAAACTTGCAAGAATTCCGCGCTCTGACAGGCATATATATTCCAGGAATGGATCATCTTATTAAATGACAGATAAATTCATGGTCGCTCGCCTCATTTTGGACGGCGACAAATTTGAGTTGTTAGTCAAGCCGGACCCCGCACTCGAATACAAGATGGGCAAGAGATTCGATATTTCAAGCGTGCTTGTATCAGATGAGATTTACTCTGACGCCAACAAGGGCTCAAGGGCATCAAGCGAGAAGATGATGAAGCATTTCAAGACCACCGACTCGACTGACGTGGCCAAGCAGATAATCGCAAGAGGGGAGCTCAACCTCACCACTGACCAGCGTAGGAAGATGGTTGAGGAGAAGAAGAAGCAAATAGTGCAGTTCATAAACAGGAGCTTTGTTGACCCCAAGACTCATTTGCCGCACCCGGTGGTAAGGATAGAAGCTGCAATGGAAGAAGTCAGGATGCAGATAGATCCATTCAAAAAGGTAGAGGATCAGGCCAAGAGCGTAGTTGACGCACTCCGCAGGATACTACCGCTGAAGTCAGAGACTGTTAAGCTGACAATAATAGTTCCGCCACAATTTGCAGCTCAATCATATAGTGTACTAAAGTCTACCGGCGACCTTAAATCTGAGGAATGGCTTGCGGATGGGTCGCTCAGGGCAGTGCTTGATATGAATGCAAGTATCAGGGGACAATTCCTTGACAAGCTTGGTGCAGCAACAAAGGGGTCTGCCCAAGTAAAGGAAAGCTAGACAGACAAACGACCCACACTTAAAAATATAAGTGCGCTATATCCTACCAGCAAAGGGAGAGAAAAGAAAATAATGAAAAATGACGATATGCTTTCAGAAGGGTTTTTTGCCCCCGTGGTGAGCTTTTGAGCCATGCATGAGATGAAGAGAAGATACGTTATCCCCGGAGACAAGATTGCCGAGGGAAATCTTAGGCCACTGATGAATGTTGTCAAGTCAGGCAATGCTCTCATTGCTACGAGAATTGGGATTGCAGAGACCGGACGTGACGGCGTTAAAGTCATACCCCTGTCAGGCGTTTATATTCCACGCGTAAATGACCTTGTGATCGGCAAGGTCGTAGACCACTCGTCCCTCTCGTGGGAAGTAGACGTCAACTCTTGCTTTTCTGCACACCTTCCTGCCCAAGATGTATTTGGAAGAGATTTTTCACCAGCAAGAGATGACATGACCAAGCACTTTGCAATAGGCGACATGATAACCGCAAGGATTATCGCATTCGACCGAACGCGGGACCCGATGCTTACTGTTCAGGATAGAGACCTCGGCAAGATCCCAAGGGGAGAATTGCTCAGGATATCTGCTACACGAGTTCCTCGCCTAATAGGCAAACGTGGTTCTATGATTCAAACCATAGAGCAAGCGACCCAGACGCGGGTGCTCATAGGTCAGAATGGAATTGTAGTTGTGACAGGCAGGTCTCCGGAGGGAGTAAACTTCGCAGTTCGGGCAATTAGAATGGTAGAAGAGGAAGCACATACGTCAAACTTGACGCAACGTATTAAAGCACTTTTGAATGTTCCAGATACACCACCGGCGCAAGAGAGGGGTCCGCTGATTGCTGGCGCTCCTAAACCAGCAGAAATTGAATCTACCATTGATGAGGTAGAAGAAGAATTAGAGGTTGAAGGGGAAAAATGACTCAAACAAGAAAATTGATAGATGAAAATGGGAAAAGGACAGATGGGAGAGGCATTGACGACCTACGGACCGTCAAAATAACTGTGGGCCCCCTGAAAAATGCGGACGGTTCAGCGTTCATTGAATTTGGCAAGAACAGGATACTTGCTGCAGTGTATGGACCCCGCGAAGTGCACCCAAAGCACATGGCACTTCCCGACAGGTGTGTGCTTCGTTGTCGTTATCACATGTCTCCTTTCTCCACAGACACGCGCAAGAATCCTGCTCCGTCCAGAAGGGAAATCGAGATCTCTAAGGTGATGCGCGAGTCGCTAGAGCCGGCGCTGATGCTCCAAGACTACCCTAGAGCAGCAATCGATGTTTTTGTGGAAGTACTTCAATCCGATGGAGGCTCACGCTGTGCAGGCATCTCGGCTGCGGCAGTTGCGTTGGCAGACGCTGGCATAGGTATGCATGATTTAGTGGCTTCGTGCGCTGCAGGCAAAGTCGATGACAAGGTAGTGCTGGATATTAATGATGAAGAGGATAAGGAAGGTCAGGCAGACATGCCGGTTGCATACATGCCGAGGCTAGAGCAGGTGACTCTTTTGCAGCTCGACGGGAGACTTGCACCTGAGCAGTTTGGCGAATGCCTTGACAAGGCAATTGGAGGCTGCAAGATCGTCTATGAAATCCAAAAGCAGGCATTGATGCAAAAGTACTTTGGCAATGAAACTGAACTAAAGGAGGAAGCACAATGAGCACATCAAAGAGATCAACCATAATCGTCGAGCACCTCCGCAAGCAGCAGATGTGGGATGCCCTATCAAGGGGGAAGCGGCTTGATGGCAGAGACTTTAGCGAAATGAGACAGCTCGTGATTGAGACAGACGTTATCAAGAAGGCAAACGGCTCTGCAAGGGTGAAGCTTGGCGACTCTGAAGTCATTGCCGGCGTCAAAGTAGAGACAGGCGAGCCTTTTGAAGGTCTTGAGAATAAGGGCGCACTTATTGTTTCGGCAGAAGTGCTGCCGACTGCGTCGCCTTATATTGAACCGGGGCCTCCTGACGAGGAGGTTGTTGAGTTGGCAAGGGTAGTAGACAGAGGCGTCAGGGAATCTGAGATGATCGACCTTGAAAAGCTTGTCCTCGTTCCGGGCAAAATTGTATATACAATATTCGTGGATTGCAGCGTGCTCAATACCGACGGCAACCTGTTTGATGCGACTTCATATGCCACTGTGGCAGCACTCCTTACGTCTAAGCTTCCCATATTTGAAATGCAGGATGAGAAAGTAATAGATACTGGGAACACGCAACCAATGCCTGTGACGGCAGTGCCAGTTTCAATTACCTCCGCAAGAATTGGCGACTATGTCCTGACAGATCCCAGTGCAGAAGAAGAAGCCTGCATGGACTCTAGAATAACTATAACCACAGCAGATGAAGGCTTTTGTGCAACTCAGAAGGGTCACACAGGATCCTTCACACCGGAGCAGATTAAAAAGGCAGCAGAGGCAGCAACAATTAAAGGAAAGGAAGTACGGGCAAGATTGAAGGGGTTGGTAGCAAACAATGGCTAGGAAGAAAGGCTCGACGGCACTCACTGGCCTTGGAGTCAAATTTGGAGCCACCGTACGCAAACGTTATGGGAAGGTCCACCGCACACTTCACAAGAAACGCAGATGCCCTTCATGTGGCTCGATGAGGTTCGGGCGCCTGGCAGCAGGGATATGGCATTGCCCTAAGTGCAACTACAAGATCGCATCAGGGGCCTATGACATTGAACTCGAAAAGCTACAAAGCTAGAATCACCGTATCAACAAGGTCCAGTCGTATAGCAGCTAGCATTTGCCACGCGCTTGCTCCTGACCTCCGGCTTATGCCCGCGACCGACTGCATACCAGAAATATCCATAAAAAGCTCCAAAGTTATTTACAAAATTGAGACTAGTGATATTGCATCTTTACGTGCTAGTATCAATTCTTACTTAAGGCTGGCAGATGCATCATATAAGTGCCTAACGCTATGATTTTATATGCTGTTGATCTGAATAGCTCTACAGTTTATGAGTGAACAGGAACTTCCTCCATGGGTAAGAGAACAGGTATCTAGGTTGCAGCAGCTCCAACAGAACCTGCAGGCAATTATGATGCAAAAACAACAGCTTGAGGTTGAAATGGTAGAGACAGATAGGGCCCTCCAGGAATTAAAAAAGACCACTCCTGATGATGCAATTTACAAGAACGCGGGATCTGTGCTAATCAAGGCAAAGAAGGAAGACGTCCTAAAGGAGCTGGAGGAAA
>DAINBL010000024.1:0-12646 GCA_036732945.1 Nitrososphaera sp.
CCCTTCACTATCGAGAATCTGAGAACCTTTGCTTTGTTGCCAAGGTTCATCTTCACCTTAAGAAGTGTTCCCCAGTCCTTTTCCTCAGATATAACGTCCAGAATCTGGCTGAACGGGATCTGGAGGTTATCAGGGCTCTTGGCAAGGTCTTTTTTAAGGTGTTCTAGCTTGTATCCTTCAGCCGGCCGAAAAATGTTTTCGCCTGCTTCAAAACGCTTTAACTGTCTAAGGGAATGGGTTTCGTGCATCCTATAGGTCATGTCTGTCTTTACGATAAAGGCAAGGCGCCTGTCCGTGACGACTAGCATACCCTCCTTGCCACGTTTGAAAAAACCTTCTTCTCCGCCCCAGACCCAGAAGAGGTGGCCCTTAATCTCTTCATCCCAGTTGACCAACTGGATGATAGGCGAGCAAATACGTTATTAATAATTTATTGAACTTATTGAAGAGAATAAAAATTAAAAAAAGAAGTTTGTCGGAGGGACTAACCTTCTTCCCAGCCCTTTGCGAACAGGCCTGACTTCTTCAGGGGGATTGGCTGTCCTGGTGTGTAATCCATCGGCCTCATCCAGAAGATTGCCTTTGTTGGGCAAACTCCAATACATGCTCCGTCAGAGATGCATCTTTCTGGATAGAACACGAAGGCTTTACCTCTCTTCCATCCTTCGACTGGTTTTACTCTGAGCACATCTGGACCGAGGGAAGTGCAAATCTCTACACAGAGCGCACAGCCGATACAGTGTTGTTCGCTAATATCAGGAAGTATTGCGACTGGCATCTAATTCACTCACCCAACGATCCATGATGAAACTATTTAAACCCTACGTCTTTTTTATAACGGTGATATAATTGAATATGCAAAGAAGAGGATTCATTAGCCCGGTGCGCGCGTGTAGCAAACTATAATTAATCGTGGCTTTTTCGCAGAACCTTGGAAGCACGGGGCCATATTCTTGTACTCAGCGCAGTTTCTTAGGGCTTTCCTGAATCCTGTTTCAGCTATTCGCTATACCATTTCAATTCTTTGATAAGTGCATCATTGTTGATTCATCTATAGTGTAGTAGTCTGCCACTCCTGCTTTTTTTGCCTCCCTTTGTCCTGATGTTAGTTTTGAGGGTCTTGGTATTATGCCCTTTTCCATCATCTCAAGTTTCAGATCACGCTTACATTGTGTCAGAAATAACTTTGCGTAGTACTCACGCCTTTGTTCTATAAACGTCCTCACATGTTTGATGTTTCTGTATCCAAGATGCTTCTCCCTCAATTCGTCTGGAATAGGCTTACCACCAATTTCTTTCTCAAGTTGCTTTATTATTACCCCTGCTGCTGTTTTGGCAGCTTCTTCAGGTGTTGTTGCTTTAACTTCTTCTTTTTCTTCTTCCTTTACTTCTTCCGCCATCCCAAGTACTTCCACAAAGAGGGAAGCTATAAACGTTCTTGAATTAGAGAGAATTAATCAGTGAAATTAGCAGCTTTTCTTGCGTAGTTGATTGGTCTAATATACCATACTTTTAAGACTTCTGCTTACATTAGTTAGTTGTTATTTAGCATCGGCAGGATATCAAATCATTGTTATTCTAGGATTCAAGTGAGGGATATCATATACCACTCCGGATAATCATCTTGTTATTCATCATTTTCTTTTTCTCTCAATGAGGAGGTAATAAGCAGAGATCTTCCATCGCTATCAGCCCCAGAAGAAGATAATGATGATGACGACTTGGATCCTGGCTGACAGAGCATAGATACAAGGTACAGCTCTCAAATTATATGACTATATAGATACTACAGCAACAGCAGAGATCATGCACACGCTCCACGTTGCATTTGACGACACTGACTCGCGTGAGGGTAGGTGCACTACACACCTTGCATTCAAGGTAGTAGAACATCTGAAGAAGAAAGAGGGCGCACAACTCATCGATTATCCTTTGTTGATTAGGCTTAATCCCAATATCCCTTGGAAAACTAGGGGTAATGGAGCAGTCTGCCTTCGGCTAAAAGTGCAAGATGCAGATAGAGTCGTCGACTATATTAGGCAGGCAGTGGAAGAAGGTTCCGCCATTGGCAGCGGAGCTAACCCCGCGATTGCATTCCTTGAAAGCGGCTATGTACCTGCAAAGCTTCGAGAGTTTAGCACACTCGCAATGTGTGACATAATGAGCAGACAGATGTCAGAAAAGGTAGCCAAGGCCGCAGGTGTTCAATACTTTGTCTTTGGCAATGGTCAGGGACTTGTTGGCTCTCTAGGTGCAATGGGCTGTCTGCTGGATGGCGATCATACTTTTGAGCTAATTGCATACAGAAAGCAGAATAACTGGGGCAGGCCGCGTGTAGTAGACAAGCAGAGTGTCATTAAGTTTAGCACAGACACCTATCCCCACACTTTCAACAATTACGATCAAAACCAAGGGCGTGTATTGATTGCGCCGCACGGCCCAGATCCGGTCTTCTTTGGTGTAAGAGGCGAGAGTCCAAATATAGTTAAGTCAGCCCTCCCTATGTTGCGGCTAGAGGAAGAGCTAGATGGCTGGACGATCTTTCGCTCAAACCAAGGAACGAACATGCACCTGCAAAATGAGATCAGCATTGCCAACGCCAAGGCATACACAGCAGGATATATCAGGTGCAAGGTTAGTAGCAAGCCATATGCAACAGAAGGTGGTCACGTCATTTTTACAGTCAAGCAGGAGAGAGCAGAAATGCCGGCAGCTGTCTATGAACCAACTGCGCTTGCCAATATTGCAACCAAGCTTGAAGATGGCGATATCATTGAAATTGGTGTCGGAGTCAGGAAGGGAACTACCAAACATCCCAAAATTCTAAATGTCGAATATTTGCGGGTGCTCAACCTTGCGCCTGTTTATGAGATATTGAACCCATTGTGTAAAATGTGTGGCAAGCGTTTGAAGTCAGAGGGCAAAAATAAGGGTTATCAGTGCGACAGGTGCAAGCATAAAGACCGTAACACAAAAAAGATTCTGGTACCACAGGAGCGTAGAATCAAAACTGGATTATACATCCCAACGCCTAAAGCACACAGGCACCTGACAAAGCCGTTACAGAGATATGGCATTGAAAAGACAAAATTCCTATTTGAAAAAAGTAGTAGCGAGGGGTTGATTTGAACTTACGGCCACCTGCAATTTTTGCAGAAGTGGAAACCGCTCTGCGGGTTATGAGCCCGCCGGGATAACCTGACTTCCCCACCTCGCTGACAGCATCTTGACACAAGGGGAATATATCTCTGTCTGCACAGCAAGAACGAGGAGAGGTGGATAGTATTGACAAACATCACCAGATCTTTTATTCTGTCTTGTCAAGACTCACACATACCGGCTTCCATTCAAGATCGGCTTGATAGCTGTGGAGTATATGCTGCCAATATTCTACGCAACAATTGCGGATTTTGAAGATTGTTGAAGGCACATATACACTACCTCAAGGGGACAAGGTTTCGTTCCCCTTATCGCTCCAGTGTACACATAAAGTAGAAGGTATATACGACCCACAATAGGCAAGTAGAATGTCCGCATAACCGAAATGGAATTCCTAGAGATAGCAAAAACAGTAAGTAAATGACGGAGAGAGGTAAAATCGAAGATACGTGATACGCTATAACAGAGGGACGCAATTCAGGTACTAAAGAAAAAGAGAAATACAAATAGAATATATACAAAAGCAGCAGCGGTCATAGAGACCGTCTAGAAAGGACAAATAACAGATATCTCTTCTATCCACCAGCGATTTGCCAATCCTTTATAACAGCAGCGAACAATTGCCTTGTTCTCTTCAGTTGCTGTTGACGCAGTAGTATTCTTTATCTTGTGTCTATTTATTATTGAATCTCAAATGGCTAGATTTATTTCTGTCCCTGTCCATTGCCAAATGGGCATGAATGCCAAATCACTCAGCGACATCGACTTTGAAAAGCGCAAAGGGCTTCTGCCTGTAGTAGTACAGGACAGAAAGACCAAAGACATTCTGATGCTAGCGTACGCCAATAAAGATGCACTTGCCAACACTATCAAGACAGGTAATGCGTGGTTCTGGAGCACATCACGCAACAAACTGTGGATGAAAGGTGAGGAATCTGGCAACGTCCAGCCAGTGTACAAAATATTGGTCGACTGTGACTCAGATTCTATCTTGTATATGGTTGATTCAGAGAAGCCAGCATGCCACACCGGCAATCGGTCCTGCTTCCACAATTTACTAATATAGGCCATCAATATAACATATTTTTATATTATTATGCTTTTTTATTATAATCTATGTATGACGTATGCTGTTAGTGTCACAAAACATAGCCAGCAAAAAATTTAGTAAAACTAAAATTGTGCTTAGAGAGGTTTTAATCATATTCTAATCGAGGGAGAATAGGAAAACATGGGAAGTATCAAATCGCTAAAGTGCAGAGAGTGTCTCAAAGAATATGAACCAGGATTTCGTTATGTATGCGAGGACTGCTTTGGTCCTCTGGATGTCACATACGAGGAATTATCTATAAGTAGACACACTTTTGAATTAAGGGAAAAGACATACTGGCGCTATTTTGAGCTCCTGCCAATTGCAGACAAAAGCAATATTGTAAGCCTGAACGCGGGCCTCACACCGCTGCAGTATGCAGATAAGCTAGGCAACAAGCTTGGGCTGAAAAGTTTGTACATCAAGAATGACTCTGTTAACCCGACATTTTCATTTAAGGATAGACCTGCTGGCGTTGCAGTTTCAAGAGCCAAAGAGACAAGATTAAAGGCGGTAGGCTGTGCATCTACGGGCAACCTGGCAGCTGCAACTGCAGCTCACGCCGCCAAGGCGGACCTTTCATGCTATATCTTTGCACCATCTGACATCGAGCATGTCAAGATCGCTCAAGCGCTTTCATACGGCGCCGAATATGTTGCAGTCGAAGGCACCTATGACGATGCCAACAGGATTGCTTCAATGGTTGGAGATAAGAAAGGCATAGGCATAGTCAACATTAACA
Source organism: Nitrososphaera sp. (assembly GCA_036732945.1). Taxonomy (GTDB): domain Archaea; phylum Thermoproteota; class Nitrososphaeria; order Nitrososphaerales; family Nitrososphaeraceae; genus Nitrososphaera. The sequence continues at coordinate 4,992 of DAINBL010000024.1, forward strand.
TGAGGCCATACTATGTAGAGGGATCAAAGACGCTTGCCTATGAGGTTGCTGAGCAGATGGATTGGGAGGTGCCAGAGAGCTTGATAATACCGGTAGGAAGTGGTGCCATGCTCAACTCGATATGCAAGGGTTTTGAAGAGCTTCACTCGCTTGGTCTGATTGACAGTCCCAAGAATATGAAAGTCGTTGCAGCACAACCGCGCGGCTGTGCGCCCATAGTTGATGCATTTAAGCGCAACAGTGACGAGGTGATCCCTATTGAGCGGCCAGAGACAATTGCGAAGAGCTTGGCAATTGGAGACCCCGGCGACGGTATTTATGTTTTGAAAAGGCTAAAGCAGTATAATGGGCTTGCAGAAGAGGCAAGCGATCAGGAGATCGCCGACGGCATTATGCTGCTTGCCCAGACAGAGGGCATTTTCACCGAGCCTGCAGGCGGCGTGTCAGTTGCAGTACTGAGGAAGCTGGTAGAAGAAAGTAAGATAGACAAGGACGAGCGCATAGTCTGCTATGTCACGGGCAATGGTCTGAAAGCTACAGAAGCGATTATAGGTCTACTCCCAAAGCTAAATGCTATCAAACCTGATACAGCAGAAGTTTCAGCAATTATAAGGGGATAATGTTGGCAAAGGTTGAATTTGTAGTTCCTTCAGTATTGAACAAAGGGCAGGGAGAGAAAAAGATCTCGATACAGGCTTCCGACATGCAGGATGCCTTTACAAAAGTTTCTGAGCAGTTGGGCGATGACTTTAGGCGAAGGGTGTTTGATCATAATGGCAAACCAAGATCGCTTATCAACATCTACATCAATGGCAAGAATGTCCGCTTTAGTGGTGTCATGTCTGCCCAACTAAATGACGGTGATTCTATCTACGTCTTGCCAGCGGTAGCAGGAGGGGCGGAGCTGACAAGTGAGGAGCTTCAGCGCTACTCCAGGCAGGTGATGCTTGAAGAGATTGGCTTTGAGGGTATGGAAAAAATAAGGAGTGCAAAGATATGTGTCGTGGGAGCAGGTGGCATCGGCAACCCCGTTGCCACGCAGCTAGTGGCGATGGGGGTCGGCAAACTACGCATCGTTGACAGAGACGTTATTGAAGTTACCAACCTGCACAGGCAACACCTCTACACTGACGACGACATTGGCCGAGTCAAGGTAGAGGCCGCTGCAGAGCGGCTGTGCAAACTAAACCCGACAGTCAAGATAGAGCCAATTCCAACATCTGTAACCAAATATACTGCCGAAAGCATCATCAAAGGCTTCGACATTGTCATTGACGCATTAGATAGCGTCGATGCTCGCTATGCTCTCAATGACGCATGCATCAAACACAGCATTCCACTGATCTATGCGGGAGCGCTTGGCATGGTGGGATCCGTCTGCACAATTCTACCAAGCAAGACTGCATGCCTGCGCTGTATGTTTCCTGAGCTGAACGAAGAGGAAATGCCAGCATGCAGCACTGAGGGTGTGCACCCATCTATACTGTACCTGGTTGCAGGCATACAGGTATCAGAGGCAGTCAAGATAATCACGGGTAGAGAACCGACGCTGGCAAACAAGCTACTCTACATTGACCTGAATGAGCTATCATTTGAGCGCATCCAGATGTTCCGCCAGGAAGAGTGTCCGTCGTGTGGGGTTGCGCGCAAAGAAAGCACGTTGGCGGACAACGAGCTAATAATTGAAGAGTTATGCGGCCGGGACAGAGGCAAGCGCACATGGACGGTCACTCCTACAGAGCCTACGCCTATCAACCTGAGCTCCATGATCAAGAATGCCGAGTCGCTTGGCTACAACATCAAGACAAGGGGCAACCTTGGAATAACTGCAGTCAGTTCAGGCAGGATGTCTGTAAGTTTCCTCTCAAGCGGCGCTGCTACGATTGTTGGCGCAAAGGACAAGGAAGATGCGGTCAAGATCTACAAGACATTTATAGAGCATCCTTAGCCACTGATAAACTCCATCATGCTCGATTGGGTCCTCCTTTCTTCCTTGAAGATCAATTTTAGTTCTAGTGCTATTGATTCAACTCTGCTGCGCAAATAATCGTTAATTTTGTATTGTTTGCACATGTCAGTTGCAATGCCAAGGTATTTTTCAACTGCTCCCCTTGTCACTGTTTGGATCAATGCGCAGCCGCAGTCAATGCACTTGCCCATCAGGGGCATTCTGCGGAACTTGGCTCCACACGTTGTACAGCGAAATGTCTGCGAAGAATAGGATCTCATGTTGCCGATTATATCAGGCAGAATGTGCGTAGTAAGCACCATTGCGGCAACTTCGTTAGCGTCCACGGCATTTATCAGTTTTGCAGTATCAAACTGCATTTTCAACTTCTCTTCCATTGTGTTAAGTGTAGAGTAGGCGCTCCTCTGTGCCTTTGTGACAAGCGTGTTGGTTAAATGAGTAAAGCCATAGTCAAAGAACTGGCGCGCATCGCCTATCCTGTTCTTGATGGTCTCTGTCATGCCGGCTATGTCAGCAGCCTTGGCCAGCTTCCATGTTGCTTCATAGAATTCAAGTGAGTATGCGCTTGCAATATCTACATTGTGCGCCTGGCGCTGAACCTCGTGCGGAAGGACAATAGGCTGTATAAGTAACGGCGCGTCCATCAGCCCACCTATCTTGTCTGGTAAAAAGTCATAGGAAAAGTTCAGAAATGCATCCATTAGGAGCATTATAGAGTCGGCATCACCATCACAGTCGCGGCGCTTGGCAGAGTGCCATATTGGCGATGCCAAACAAACCTGCGAATCAGCAAAGCCAATTATCCTTCCCACAATGCCTACCGATGTATGTGGGGCAAGACCTACAATCAGGTGACCAACAAGGCCATCAAGTGAAGACAAGCTATAAAATGACTCTAAGTCATATAACTTGACAAGCTCTTCATCAATGTACTTCGCTGCATTGACAAGGTGCTTTGCAGAGACGTGGGGGATTATGACATCTTGCATCATCAACTCTACAATCTGATCTGGAGAGGTTAGATCCTTGCCAAGATAATCATGTGTGTATCCAAGCTCTCTTAACTTGTCAATGCTGACAGATATCCATGCTGGCTTGAAGTGGGTAAGCGGTTCATTGGTAGCATCGTATCGGATTGTGCCATCCTTGAACGTGTGGAGACCATGCTTTTGGCGCAGGATCCCCTTTTCCAGGGGCTCTGCAGACCTGTGCGTGCTCATGAGCGACTTGACTCCTTTGAAGGGCTCTTGTGGATCTACGCCGAGCTTTTTCCTTGCCTGCTCCAGTGCAAACTTGAGTGGAAAGTTGACTGAGGAGTAAGTTCGGCCTTCTTTTCCGCAGCGTGCGCATTTTTCACCCTCTTCAACTTCCCCTCTGCATATGATGCACAGGTTGCGCAGCATGGCCGAAGCGCCACAGATCCTACAATGCGTGCCAACAGAGGGCATCCGGCAGCTATCGCAATATCTGTTCGCTATTTGGGTGTACAAAGAATCTTCTTTACAGGCCTTTAGAATGTCACGAGTCGCGCCACCCTTTGATCCGATTGGGAAGAGCACATGTACTGGCGGCTTCATCTTGCGCTCAGCAGCCTTTTCTGGCCTGCCGACTCTCACAGCAATAGCAGAACAAAACTTGGGCATGACAAGAATACCGGATGACTTGTTGACAAATTCTATGGCATTGTTCGATTCAACAATGGCTGGCCCACCGAGAAGCCTTCTCAATGAAATTGCTTGGCTGCTGTCGTCAAGGTGGATTTGGTCGTGCATTATAGAATGGACTACGCCCAGCAGTTCTAAGATATCCTTTAACTTAGTGTCATAGGCCAATGGTATATCACCAGATAGCCTGTCTTTCAGGTAGAGTACTTCGTCAACCGTGAGGGAGTCCCAGTAAAACGAATACTTCGGATGCAATGCCAAGCCAAGTTTTTTGCTGATTTCAAATGCTTCGTCAACTGACGGTAGAGCAAGCGGGTTTTCAGCCATCTGGATCAGCCTCTCCCTGTTAAGGTCTGACGCCTGCATTGTAGGCAGCTTTGAACGGAGCTGCTGTCCCCAAATTTCTTCTACGAAGCTTGCAGGAGGCAACTGGGCGTTGTTTTCGAGAAAGTCCCCGTAGCTTATCAGCATGTCGCCAAGGTATAGGATCTTACTGATGTGAGGACGGATCCTTTCAGCCTGCTCGACCGTAGGCACTTGTATCACTCGGCCATCATCCAACCTGACGATCGGCGGTTCAATAGTATCGACAAGTGCTATCGTGGACGCCTTGCCGGGCATGTCCATTTTGATCTGGGTACCAACGACAATTGCGTAATTAAGTAGGGCCGGCACTGCTGGATGTATGCCTACCGTTGCAAAGCCAGTGTTAAAGCAGCGGCCATAGCGTAAGCGAAAGCCGCCTATCTTTTTTGCCATTGAGAGCACGGGCCTGCCTGTGATAACCTCCGACATTCTATGGTGTATCGCGTCATCATTCCCCGTCTGGATTGCCCCTTTGAGTTCGTTGAGCCAGCTCCAGCCTTCCAGATTTAGCGTCTCAACCAGTTTCAACAGCTTCCTGCTCCTGCCAATAAGCCCATCATTCATGACTCTGAGTGTGCCTCCTCTCACTCTGTCAGTCGTAATCCGGCGCATGTTCTTATGCCCAACCACTTCTACAGGGTCAGTGTCAACGCCGTCTAGCTCTACTGACAGGTTTGAAATGCATTTCACTACATCTTCATCAAGAACCTTGAACTGGAAGCCCATAACTTCCCGCTCATAGATCCTGAGCTCTTCAACGAACCTACCTGTTTCGTCATCAAATGAATTGGCTATGTACCTGTCAAGACCGGCCACCTTTCTTGCATGATCGGCAATAAGCATGGTTAGCGCAGCTTCGGTGCCTCCTGCTGATCTAATGGGGCCAGCAAAAGATACCGACAGGTATTGTGACCCGTCGACGTTACTCTTGATCGTGACGTCCGATATCCCCTGTAGGGGGGCAACGGTCACACCTTCCGTGACCACGGCTAGTGAAACCCTGACGGCACTATCAAGCCGAGTTTTCAAGTCTCCTGAACCGTATTCGCCGGCTGCAATCTCTTCCGCTATCTTTAGTGCTGCCTTTTCTTTGGTCGTTTGTGACAAAAGGGCACGTAGCCTGTCTGCGATGTCTATATTGTGCATCTTGGCAACTCTATCCGCTAAGTCATATGCAATCTTGGGCTCGATGATGTCTGCTGCGTCAATTCCGCGCCGCCGAGCCCTGAGCGCATGCTGATAGCTCGTGTTAACGTTTTTCAGAATATCCTGTTGATACCGCCAATAGAATGCCGGCATGCGGACATCCTTGAGATGGGTTTCGGCTTCCTCCAATATCATATTCTCACCGCATCCTGATAGCCTTGACTATTGATGAAAATTTTTCTTGCCAGTTGGCCTCCCTTTCTATTATGGTGCCAATAACGATAATGTCAGCACCTGCCTTGGCTATCTGGCCTGCAATTTCTGGTGATTTTATGCCACCACCGACAATGATCGTGCCCTCATAATGCTCCCTTACCATCGCCACCATTTCAGGTGGCACATTTTCGGCGGCACCGGAGCCTGCCTCCAGGTACACAAAGCGCATGCCCATATACTGAGCCGCCAGCGAATACATCACCGCAAGATTAGGTTTATGCAATGGGATTCCCCTCGCTCTACCCACGAACCAGGCGGCTGTCCCTTCACCCACTATAATGTAGGCGGTTGGCAGCGGTTCAATCGCGTACTTCTTAACTGCCAACGCAGCTAATGCCTGTGCTTCAGTAATAAAGTATGTGTTTTCTGAATTGAGTAGTGAGCTGAACAAAATTGCGTCAGCCATTGGTGATACACCTGTGACATTCCCTGGAAACAATATCACAGGGACCTTAATAATCGGTTTTATTTCTGCGACGAGTTTGGCTAGCTCTAATTGGTCAATGGCAGACGATCCACCAACAAGGATCGCAGAAGCTCCCCTTTCCTCTACTGTTTTTGCAATTGATGCTGCATCTGTCGAGGCCTCAGAATCAATAAGTGGAAGGCAAATTGTGCCGTGATTCTTTATCTCATCCCGAAGGTATTGTTCGACCCTTCCCAATGCCACTTCCCTCTTAAAGGAGGGAGGCCATTTTAAAGTTTGATGCTACCAAGATTCTAATACTGCAGACACTATACAAATCTGTATAGTTTCCATGCCCGATCCAAGATCTAATTCTAGCACAATTTACGCCCATCTTGTTGCAAATTCTCTATTTACACCACGACAGCTTTCAATAATCTCGAAGAAGTTACAAGGTGGTGGGACGACTGAAAAGATCAGTTCAGGAGCTTATTATAGGCAGGTCAAGCAATGCCGGAAGAAGGTAACTTCCATCCTCTACAGTATGATACTTTTGCAGTCGATGGGAATTGTCCAGTTGGAAGCTTCATCCACCCTAAGTAAATTAGCAGAACACCTAGCCGTGATATTTGCTTCAGAAAGTAGTAGTGATGTTACGACTAGGTTAAACGTGGAAGATGTGATATCTGTGATAAATGAGGTGATAAAAAGAATGTCCAAGTTGTGAAATAAGGTTATTCCATAATATTAAATCACGGTATTTTGAAGTAACATTGTGATATGACTGTTGATCTGACCTTCTTGGACAGTGACTTTGTGATATCAGGAATTTTTGCATTTCTATTAGGGATGGCGAGTATGACGGTGTATACTCGACTCAAGACCACATTTGAAGAACGCCAATACAAGGCCAATGGGGAGGTTGTTGAAGCAGTGGTTCTCGAGTATACTCGTAGGCTGTGTGATTATGATAAAGCGATTGCCGAGCTTCGGACTAAGGTCGATGTTATGGAGATGAGGGCTCAACCACCTCAGGTAGTGTCACAACATCCATCACAGCCACAACCTCACGTAGCGCCCGTAAGCGATCCTGTAACAATCACGCAGCATGCAACAATTGAGAGAGAGGTTAATGGTACAACTGATTATATATTGAAATTGCTCATTGAGAGGCCTCGAACATCAAGAGAAGTCCAACTTGCCATAGGCAGGACTAGAGAGCATACTGCACGTCTGATGAAAAAACTTCATGATTTAGGATTTGTTAGTAGGGACATCACTACTAAACCCTTCCGCTATAACATTACTGATGCAGGTCAAGAGATGTTGAAGGAGCGGGCTGAGGCTGCATCGGTTGCTGTCTAGTGATCTTATAGATCCACTCTTTCCCCTGTCTAGTCCTCATGAGTCGGTTGCGTTCAGTATATCTTGAAAGGTAAGTTGAGATAATGCTCAGTTTAATAGGCTCATTGTACTGATCCTCATATAGTTCGAGGATATCAGTAGAGGTAAACCCACCGTATGGGAACTTGCCCTCAACCAGACTCCATATTTTGTCGCCCACTGAGGCGGGAGTTGCTCTGTTGCTCCTATAGGTCTCGCTTTCATTGTTCCCATTGGACTCAATGTTTATGAGATCCATGAACTCAACTATTTTCATTATCTTTTCTTTCGATATATTGCCTTCTAGTGAGAGGTTATACTTGCTTCCTTCTGCATCCTCCAATTCTATCTTGAATCGCTTTTTTCCAGAGTTCATACGTGTAAAGATTACTTAACTTGTTAAAGTCTTAACACTTAACATGAGCTATGCCAATGTTGATAACAA
>DAINBL010000025.1:0-1935 GCA_036732945.1 Nitrososphaera sp.
TATTTTAAGAAAAACCAAAAGTTTCCATGGACTTGATTTAACGACATATATTTTGCGTAGTTTGCGCTTATGAATTCTCGCAACTATAAGATGCTTTCCGTGCACACAACTAATGCAAGGCTCATTAAATTTTCAGATCATCGCTTGGGGAATTCCAAGCAGAAGTCTGAAATGCCGGCCTTGAAGAAAAGATGCATTATGTGCGCCATGGAGAGAGATATACATATACACAACTTCCAAACAGAAACTCGGAAAGAAAATCAGTAGCAGACCCAGTGGGATGGGAGATTATCGAATAAAAGGTAGAATAGGAAATAATGAGAGTAAACTACTCGTCTATTTCGATTTTATAGATAAGTTCTGCACCGATCGCAGTTTCAATGACTACTTTTACATATGATAGTGTGCTATTGTCGCGGTATGTCGACTGCATCGAGTGATAGTACACTTTACAAGTGTGAGGTATGTAACAAGACCTTTAATTCACAGAAGGGGATTGAGCAGCATAACAAAGAAACACACATCGAAACCGCTGGACAGAAGGAATAGTAGAACATATTGCAAAGCGATAGAGATCTTATAAGATATTAGTATCTGCAAAACTGGAACGTTGACACAGCTAAGAGGAACATATACATTTGATGTTCCAAAGATATAGAGAAGAAGCTGAAGCTGGATGAAGAAGTGGAGAAAGACAGAGCGTTATAATAAAGGGCTTCGATTGTGGAATGGAAGCAATAATTGAAATAATAATTATTGTTATACTAATGAAATCTCCTATCCGTTTAATTATAGAGCAAACAACATTTTCTCTATAGGCAATCCTGATAAATTTAGATTTTCTGTCTGTGTTTGTATGACAGGGGGTAAGATACTTCTTTGCTACTTATTACTTCTTTTCTGAAGTCGCAGAATCAACATCATCATTATTGTTATCAATCCTTCCTGTAAACTCTCTCATAACATCGGGGCGAATATTTTCATAAATTACAAGAGCATTATCTGCAGGGTCTCGAAAGACGCAGCAAGGCCCGGGAGGAATTTCAATCCTTTTTTCTTCTTTCCATCCTTTGGATCTAAGCCTAGAGGCGGTAACTTCAAGATTCGAAACTCGGTAGATCAACATTACATCTTTCTTGCTGATGTGATCAGCAAGGAGAACATGTGGTTTCTCATTATTCTCTGATAGTTTGATACATGCTACCCAAACACCGAAAGCGTGTATTTTCCATATCAACCGGCCACCTAGGACTTCGGTGTAATAATATATGGAGGATTCGATGTCAGGCGCAGGAACATACAGAAAGTCAAGCGATTCAAATATCATTTGGCTAGCTATTACTGTATTAGACTCAAATGAATTTTCTGGCATATACTACTATTTCTTGACAAATCAAAGGCAGTCCTTTTATATAATAATAATGACTTCTCATACTGGTCTGTCGTTGTTGTTAGAAAAGAAAAATCTCTATTATCCTCCAGGGCCTGAAAAGAAGGAAGAAAAATATCAGGGAAAATTTACAAATGACGACTTTGACATACGCGAGATAGTAGATGCAAATACATCGCAGGAACAAGAAGTATACTATGTTATCTTTAAGAAGGGCTGTAGAACAAGGCCGCACATTCATGCAACGGACCAGACACTGGTTGCCGTCAAGGGAAGGGGAATTGTTGTCATTGTAGATAAAATTGAAATCAATAGTGACGGAATGAGCGCCATTATAGAACCACTACCCGAGAGATCATCATCTCATTCTGCGATTGAGCTATCTGAAGGAGACGTAGTATGCGTACCCGCCGGCGCATTGCATTGGCATGGCGCTTTAGAAAGCAATAGTAATGAATCAGACCACTTTTCCCATTTGGCCATAAGAAAGAGAACTGACGCAGAAACTATTTGGTTCTAGAAAGAAAATTATACAAATCGTAAGA
>DAINBL010000025.1:2035-12608 GCA_036732945.1 Nitrososphaera sp.
TGATCTCCTATCTTAACCCCCTTATCTTGTACAAAGCCAGCATTAACCTCCAAAACGTATTGAGCAGGTTCTTGTGAGGGATAGGTTGGACATTCGTCCTGTTTGCAGGGGGGCACATTTTCTTTGATGTCTACAATTCTGGAGCTACTATCGACGAACATCATGTCCAATGGTATTAAGGTATTTTTCATCCAAAATGATCTGGTCTCCTCATCGGAAAATGCAAATAGCATGCCTGCATTCCAAGGGAGATGTTTTCTAAACATAAGACCTCGGACAAACTCTTCCCGATCATCGGGAACTTCAGCAAATACACGTGCAATAACAGACGAATTAAAATTATTGTCTTCAGTTCTTACTATCTCAATATCAGGTTTTCTTGCAACCATTTGGTTTGGTCCTGCGCCTCCTGCAGAGATTGTAGCAGTGACCTTGCTACTTGTAGTATTGATAATGGACACATCATTTCCTCTCGTATTGCTAACATACGACAAGTCACCGCCATCTGCACTAAATGCAATTCCATGAGGTCCGTTGCCAACCGGAATTTCATTTACCACTTCAATACGTGCATCCACTATTGATATCGTGTTAGAGTCCATATTTGTAACATAAGCACGCGTCTCATCAGGGTTGAATGCAACGTATTGTGGATTATTGCCAACGGGGATAGTTTTGACTACTTCATGTTTACGTGAGTCGATGACTGACAGAGTATCACTTTCCGCGTTTACAGCAAATAGCGTTCCTCCATCATTACTAAAGGAAAAACGGTGAGGCATACTTCCAGAATCTATTTCCTTTATCACCATATTTTGTTCCAAGTCAACAACCGAGATAGGACCTCCTAAACTAGTGACATATAACACTTGTCCATCAGGTCTCACTTCCATGTATTGAGGTCTAGAGCCAACATCGATCTCATCTATGAGAGATCCGTTTGCGTTCATCACTAGTACCTTTCCTCGAGATACGTCACTCACATACAGAGTACCGTTAAAGATTGCAATATCTTGGATAGAAACTCCTGTAGATATCTCCTTCATTAGCTCGTTGCTTGTAGTGTTGAGCATGAGGATGGTTCCGGAATCTCTGTCTGTTGTGATGATATAAAGGGTCAGCTGATCTTCGGAGAGTTTGATATTGTGAGGCGTCCCATCAACTGTGATATTCCTTACAATTGTGTTTGTATCCAGGTCTACGACAGAGATGCTGTTAGAATCTGCATTTTGTACATACATTACTCCTGCCAACGAATCAGCGGTCAAGCTGCCAGTTGAACCAAAAGCACTGATTGCAGGTAACAAAGAATTGGTTTGCAGGAAAGTTGAGCCATTAACCATTAGTACTGCTACTACTACTACTGCTGCTACTATCATTAACATGAGGCCAATAGCTTCAATCAATAGGGGCCTTTTCTTGCTCTTTATTTGGTCATACATTCTCTTTACGTTCTGAAATTATTCGAGGTCACTTGGAAAAGAAGGTTTCTATTGCATTTTCTAGAATTAAGGATGATGATGCTCATATCATTGGTAATGAATGATAGATGACAGGATAATTCAAAGGTGCTTGTTGTATGGTCTAGGCTACACGCTCAAAGTACTGCAATTGTACCGGATGAGGCGAGAACCATGATATCATTTGGAAAGCTGCTTGCAATTGAAACCCATTTTTGCGATGCACTTAACAGGTGAACATTAACGATTAGCCTTAATCTATAGAGCAAGAAGGTTTTTTTGCTAGGTTTGTTGTAAATTGCATCCTTGATATAATTAAATCGGCTTATCTGCTTTAGTCTAACATCATCTGCCAATACAACAACTACGACAATGGACTAGTACGGATCAGGAAATGAACATCAGCACCTAATAGGCCAGCAAACAGACATAACAACACTGCCGTATTAGACAGGCCCACACAATGACAATGGTACTGCAGAATCGGATGGGTATAGAAAACTAAGGCTTATTTCCATAATACAGGAATAGGATTTTACTGCCTTCCCATATTCTCTATCAACTTTGTTAATCTTAATCTAAAACAGCTTCCTATCATCAATTGAGGTGGGGTGATGATCAAAGCATACCGAGTTCCTCTTTCATCTGGTACTGTCATCGACCAGCAGCAACACGTCATACCTTTACTTTGTAGGTTTCTTATAGTTGCTGGCCGATGAGTACTTGAACAGCTTGCTTGAATTCCTCCTCTGAAAGTGGCGGCATGTTTGCAGTCTTTAGGTTTTCTTCAACATGCTCGACCTTTTTCTGCCCAATGAGAGGTGCAATAACCGATGGGCTTGATCGAATTATCTGCAACAGTTTGGCTACTGGATCAGTAACATTTCCATAATCAGGGATCTGGCTACGGAGGAGTCTTCCCTGAAAGAGAGGTATGCTAGTAAATATACCAATGTTGAGTTTTGCAGCTGCTTGTAGAATTGTGAGATTTTCCTCTGAACCTACTGATTGGTTCTTTAGCAAAAGAGCCTCGCTATAGGCAAGGTTGTACGGGAGCTGGATAAATCTAAAGCCGTGGTCCTTACCTCCGACGCTCTCGGCACACTTGACTGCTTGCTCAAGCGAGAGATATTCCGGACTTCCCACGGGAACTCTGAAACATGTCCAAGTTGCCATGCCATAGTAACGAATCTTTTTTTGAGCCCGATATTTTTCATAGATTTCAAAGGCCTTTGCAAGCATCTCCATAAACTGTTCCCTGCTTACATCCTGGTACCAGCTCTCAAAGGCGTTGTGAATGTAAACTAGATCAATAGTAGAAATGTGCATGTTTATGAGTGACTTGTCAATGCACTTGGCAAGGTAGTTAGGGTTCATGACATTATAGCCGGAGCTGATATCGTCGGCAGTTATTACTTCAGGCTGGATATACATTCTGTGGATGTATTCCATTACGTCGATGTTAGGGTAGTCACCGTCATTTGTAATATAGCCATTCTTGGTAGATATGAAAACCTGATCCCGTGAAATAATCCCATCCTTTACGAGACGCAAAAGGGCTCTGCCGATGCTCTTTTCAGACCTCATGGCACGGTAATTTATTGCAGTATCTATGACATTGATCGCACCAGACTTGACTGATTGGTAGACCGCGTTTTCAACAGCCTCATCATCTTCCTCACTCAGTTCGCCTAAATACGTGCCCATTCCTATGCTTGATAGGTAAAGGCTGTCAAAGGACCTAAAGTGACTTCTCGGCCTTCCCTGTGAGATGGCATACTCTATGAATTTCTTTGTGCCTTCCGGCGTCGCATAGCCCTCGAGCGTTTGGTAAGATGATGGTGATGATGATGACGATGACGACAATGTTTCATATATAGGACAGCATGCAAAATAATAATGAATCGAATTTTATCACTCTCTAGAAAATATAGGTTTGCTTACCTTTTGTCTAGATATCTTCAAAACAGAAGGTGTTGTTAAAGCCATTACGTATCAGAACTACAAGAATTTATCTCTCACCTATAGAATAAAGCTCAAAGCCAGCAAAAAGCCAGTAATCCTAGAGTACGTTACAGCTGAAGCCATTGCAGGGACTACCCTTTCGGTACTTTCAGGTTCCTTCCTCAGTTGCAAGACTGATTTTACAGCAAGCGGTATCGATGCAAAACTAATTAGGGAATAGACCTTGGTGAAGCCAAGAAAAATACCTGAGGCAATCATTGCATATACAGCAATGATAAATATGGGAAACACTGTGGAAGCAGTTTTTCTGCCGAGTATTATTACCAGGGTACGACGGCCTTTTGACATATCTGCTTCATAGTCCGGAAATGAATTGACAAAGAGCACTGTTGAGGATAGGATGCCGACTACTGCTCCGACATATAGAGCAGAAGGCTCTAATACTGCATTTTGGACGTAAAGTGTTCCAAGCACGATCATTGCCCCCTTGATAGCAACAAAGAGCTCACCTAAACCCGCATTTACAATTGTTGTTGAATAAAAGTAGATGGCAACGACTGCAAAGCTAAGTATTATTGCTATCGTTATCCCGCGTATTGCGACAAAGTATGCTCCTATGGACGCGCCAAGGATCAGAAATATTATGCCAGCTATGTACACTGCACGAGGTGTCAGTAGGTTTTCAGGTAGAACTCCTGTCCCACCGCTGAACTTTGTCCTTTTCGTTGCACTATCGATGCCTCGCTTATAATCCCAGTAGTCATTGAGAAGATCTACACTTGCATGTAAAAAAACCACGCCAACATACGTGAGGACGGCGTAAAGTGGGTCTATGGTACCATATTTCCAGTAAGCAACTGCAAGGCCATTGCTAACGGCAATCACTGACGCTAAAAGGAATCTAATCCGGATAGCTCGTAGCCAAGTAGATAGCACTTATCTCTTGCCATATGCAGGAGCTTATTGTATGTTTTCTAAAATCATTGAGAAACACACCGGTAATAGGTTATACCATTTATCGTTACATCCTCTATCCGAAACTTTTTCCTCTTGCCTGCTATTGCGTTTGCAAGATCAGATAATCCTAGTTTGAGCATGGAATTATTTACATTTGCCTCTGAAAGACCTGTTGCCTGAGCTATCTCTCTGGCAGAATAGCCTTTGTCTGAGTTTCTACACAAGAATTGCGTAACGATTGTTCCAACGTCTTTGTGGGCGTCAAACTCTGCAGCGTCTATAGGCATATTAATTAATCCGCCGGCGATAGATTCTATAAAGCTACGGCTCTATTACACCTGTGCTTTCAAGTGGCTTGCGGCCCATAAATCCCTCATCCTTCCCATGCCAGAACTTGATTTTGTTTTCCCCTACTTTCCAGCATAGCCAGACCTCTTCGTCGAACCTTCTTGAAGGGAAGTCAAGCAGGCCTTCATCCACACTCTTTATTAATACCCCTGTCCCCTCAAGCTGTTCTATCGCCTTATACAGATTGGTGACAGCCGTGTTAAGTTCCTGCTTTTTCTTTATAAAACCTTCAAAAGGACTGCCTGAGTCAATTATTGTCTGAATCTCCTCTTGCAGGGCAACAACATGGTTCTTTTGCATTATGATATTTTCAAATAAGCGCTTAACCTCTGGCAGTGCCTTGTCTGCGGTTTGAGGCGTATATAGCGTGAACATTAACGAGATTTTTATTCAATTTTGAGATAATTTATGTTTTAGCACCCTATGAGGGAAGAGGATACAACTTTTTGAGAATTATGCTATATCCTTTTCACATGGATCCAAAACTTCCATCTTGATGACAGGATAAAGTAATGCAAATGCTCGAGGTCAAACTTTATCTGACAAATACTGTTAAAAAATCGAATGATGCTATCGTAAAAAATAAGCCTAGATGTATGATTAAGCACTAATACGTATATCGATACATAATGACCAAAGGGCTTTAGAGCTTTTACGGAATTTATGCATCATATCACATCATTCTCAGGATTCGAGTTGCCCCCTCCCTCTCTTCAAAGTGCTGCAGTCGTTAAAAATACCTGTCTTTCTATTTTCCTCCTGTGGTAGAACCTACACTTGAAACAGAAAAGGTAATGCCAGCAAGCATGAAAGCCAAGGAAGAGCAAGAAAATCCGGTTCCATTCTTAGAGCAGGAGATAGAATGTCCCCGTTGTCACGACAGCATGATGCTTTGTTCAGACTTTGACAACCTGTATTATGTCTGCCAAGAATGTGACTTTTATCTGTATACAATAAAGAAATCGATAGTATAAAAAGAAATTATTAGGTAGTGTAACAGGTAATTAATGATTGATTCTAAATCGCCGCCAATTGGAGAGATTTCATGGCAGCAAGTCTTCAAGGCTAATTCTTTCTACACTAACAGCTGCAATTGACAGTGTAAAACCTGAGCCGCTCGTAAAGCGTGCTGTAAAATTCAGAAACAGAGAATTGACAGTGCGTGACATTTACGGCAATGTAGAAAAGCTGCGGGAATTTGACCGCGTATATATTGTCGGTGCCGGTAAGGCAGCATCGGGTATGGCCTATGCTCTTTCCTCTATCTTGGATAACAAGGTTGCTGCTGGAGCGATTACTGTTCCCCACGGCACCAAAGCGAAGATCAAGAGAGTTTTGGTAACTGAGGCCTCGCATCCGATCCCTGACGACGCAGGGATAGAGGGCACAAAAAAGATACTTTCGATCCTGAGAAAGGCTGATCAGAATGATCTTGTAATTGTCTTAATCTCCGGTGGTGGCTCGGCACTAATGCCTTTGCCTGCATCAGGGATCTCTCTGGCTGACAAGCAAAAAATCACAAGCTCGCTTCTTCGCTCGGGAGCATCAATCCATGAGATAAATTCCGTGAGAAAGCACTTATCGGCTGTCAAGGGAGGTCAGCTCCTACGACACGTGAACAAATCGTGCACCTCTCTGTCTCTAGTCCTCTCTGATGTAATAGGAGATGACCTTGGAATCATTGCTTCAGGCCCCACGTATCCTGATAGCTCCACTTTTGGTGACGCCTTGAATATCTTGAGAAAATATCGCATAGAGAACCCGGTTACTGCTATTGAATACATTGCCAAAGGAGCCAAGGGCGAGATAGAGGAAACGCCCAAGCCGCAACAGAAGTTATTTTCTCGCACTCACAATGTGCTTATTGGAAACAATGCTATCGCGTGCAAAGCAGCAGTAGGCTATCTCAAAAAGCGCGGTATGTATGCAGTAAATCTTGGATCCCAATTTGACGGCGAGGCTAAAGAATTTGGAGTATTTTTGGCGCGGCTTACGTTAGGCCTTGGAGGGAAGCGTTTTGCAATCGTAGCCGGAGGCGAGACCACAGTAAAGCTGAACACACGTAAAAAAAACGGTCTTGGAGGGAGAAACCAGGAAGCGGCACTTGCATGTTTGGCTGAGCTTGATCGGCATGATGTTGCAATAGGGTGTATGGGAACAGACGGAATAGACGGCAACTCTGACGCGGCTGGCGCCCTCATATCGTCAAAGACAATATTGCTCGCCAAGAAGATGGATCTCCAGAAATATCTCAATATGCACGACAGCTATCATGCCTTCAAAAAGTTGCGTTCCCTCATTTTCACTGGTTTTACTGGCACCAATGTAAACGATATCGCTATTATATGTCAAGAATTAAAATAGGATATATTTCATATTTTAGCTGTAGCAACAACAACAGCAACAGCAGTAACAGCAGCAGAGCCACAATTACTCATTCCACAATCAAACAAGCACCTTAAGGACGAAGATCCAGATATGTATATCGCAGTCTTTTCTAAACGCCGCAATAAAAGGAGAATCTCAAATCCTAAGCCGAAGAATGTAGAACATGGGTTTAAAGGTAATAATAAGCAAGAGATCTGATACCAGAACTAAAAAAGTAATGGCGGAAGTAAAAAGAATTGTGCCAGACTATGCTGACGGAAAATCAATTCGAGACATCGCTAGTATCTCACGTATATATCGCTTGCTACCACATTAATATCCTCATAGTTGTCGGCTTTAACCAAAAGCGATCCATCATCCTTGACATCTGCAGCTATGCCTTGAATGGTTCTATTGCTTTGCATTAGCGCAACCTTCTGACCCAATATGTCAGAGTTTTTCTTCCACTGCTCTATGATGGTGTGAGGAACGCAGTGCTCCAGCTCGGTATAATAATATTCAAGCCTCTCCAGTATCTCCTTTGTCAATCCAAGTATACTCGTTTCATGCCCAAGTTCGTTACTTAATGATGTGACCTTGATGCTTTTTTCAAGATGTAAAGAGATCATCGACGAGTCAACATTTGCGTTTACTCCTATTCCTATGACAGCATAGTTTATCCGCTCTGCCTCTACGCTGCTGTCAATGAGAATCCCAGCCACTTTTTTGCCAGATATTGTGATATCATTTGGCCATCTTAATTTGGCATCAAGTTGAGTAGTTTTTTTGATTGCGTCACATACTGCAAGCGCTGCAGCAAATGGAAGGAGTGTAATATTGGAAGCAGGCATACTTGGTCGTAAGACGACAGACAGCCATATACCTCCCTTGGGCGATAGCCACTTACGGTTTTTCCTGCCACGTCCGCTCTTTTGGTGCCCTGCAATGATTACTGTGCCGTCCGAATCGGGGTTTTTCTCAGCAAGCAAGATTGCAAGGTTCTGAGTCGAATGTGTGGTTAGCCTGTAGATTATTTTATCTTTACCAACAAATAAAGTATCAAGTACCTTTGCCAGCTCCCATGGGACAGGGAGGTCTGTCTCAGACGCGAGTCTATAACCTCTCCTGTGACTTGACTCAATATCATAACCATATTTGCGTAGGAGGTTTATCCGCTTCGATATTGCGCTTATTGACATGCCTGTCTCATTTGCCAAGTTTTTCGCCGAGATGTGTCCCTTTTGCAACCGAAGCAAGGAGAGGATGATCTCTTCCAGTGGCATTTGGCGATATTGCGCATTAGCAGGTAATATACTAATCAAATTTATTATGTCATCTTGTCTGCTAACTTGCTTCAATCACGATTTATACCATCAAGATATCTCTCTATCATGTGAAAAACCGTAGCAGACCTGATATAATGGCCACTATTCTAGAGTCTGCTAACGGCGGAATAACAAAGACAAATCTTCTTACTCGCGCTAACCTTACAAGTGGACAGCTTAGACAGTATCTTGATGTTCTTATAACTAAAAAGCTAGTAGTGCAACTCGCCGACGAAGAGAGGAGGCATATGGCTTACCGAACCACTGACAAAGGCATAAGATACCTCTCAGTTTATTCGATTCTAAAAAGCATTGCTGTCTTTCCGAGGGAAAAAGATTAACTAACTACTTGCTATCGTTTTGTTCCATTTGTAATAGACGGTACCTCCTCGGCACGTTGAGTAAACATCAGATTTGCCTTCTCTAAGTGAACTAGCAACTTCAAGCTCAGCCAGCAATTGTTCAATTTCGTGGTCCTTCTTTTTTGGAGCAAGTAGGTTAAGGATCTCTTCCCTTGAGTACATCTTTGAAGGCTCCCGACGCAAAATGTTTTGTATTTCCTGCATTAGTTCCGCTGATGCCATGTCAATCAATCACTTTTTCTTTGTCCTTGCCGATACTATGGATAACACATCACGATCCTTCAGCTGGTAGTTCACAGGCAACCTGATGCCGTCTCTGCCATCAAGGGCATATATTACGCCCTTTGCCAGATCGCTATGGATCTCCTTCGCCAGATCCTCCACGGTAGCTCCTGACCTCATGAGGTATACATCTGGCAGTACATTTCCATGCTTGTCTGAGAACTTTTGGACATCAGCAACTGGGTATACGGCGTTCATTTTGAGCAGCTTGAACACAGCTACGTTTATCGCAAACTGCACGCCGGTGCGCATATATTCGCCTAGGATATCCTTGCGTATGAAGTTGAGTGCCCACTTTTGCTTGTCACTGAGTTTTGTCTGATCCTTTATTTCAAAGCGTTCGTCGCCGGGAATGTATCGAATAATCCTCTTGCTTTCCGCACGTCGAAGCGTAAGTTCAGCATCAGCGCTTGCAGGAATTATTATAATGTCACGATACTCTTCGCGCAGACGCTTAAAGTTTTCCGTCGCTGTAGGAAGGTCAACTTTGTTTGCAACTATTAGCGTAGGCTTTGAAATATCGCGTAAGCTCCAGCAAAAGTCCTTGCTCTCCTGTATCCCAAGATTGTCAAATATAGTCTCAGTCAGATTGTTCTGTGCAAGGGCAAGCTTGACATGATCTTCTCTTACCCCGATGCCGCGGAAAACCTCTGTTATGGCAGCAACTGTGTTCATGCCAGAGCCAATGGCACGCGATATCTTGTCCCTGTTTGCCTCAAGCAGCTTTAGATACCACATTACAAGCTCCTCCTCGATGTCTGCAATATCTGCAACTGGGTCGCCTGTGCCAGGCTCCGCGATCTTGCCTGACGCATCAATACTCCCTGAAGCGTCAACAATGTGCAGCAATGCGTCTGACTGTGCAGCTATTGTAAGGAATTGGTTGCCAAGTCCCTTGCCTTCCCATGCTCCCTTGATCAGGCCAGGCAGGTCGACAAGCTCAACTGGAATAAAACGCCAGCCGTCTATACAGCCAGAGTTCTTGGGATTATCCTGCAGGTTAAACTCCTTGTGAACACAATGTGTTATGGCATGAGCATTGCCTACAGTAGGCTTCTTTGTGGTAAATGGGTAATTGGACACCTCAGCAGACATTAGTGTGGCGGAATTGAAGAACGTCGTTTTGCCTGTGTTTGTCTTGCCAATCAGCCCTATCTTGATCATGATTTTTCACATTATTATTATTGTTTATATACGCTGCTCAGTGTACGTGGTGACAGACAATTGCGAGGTACCCTACTAGAGATAGAAACCCTCCAAGCAGCGATAGGTAGATAAAGAAATCCTGCTTCTCCGCGAGTGCATTTTTTTTTCTCTGCTTGGCGACTGGAATTGAGACCTGCATATATACCGTATTACTATAGTATTGCTAACGGATAAGATTTACTGCTCGCTTATTAGCAACCGACATTGTCTGCTCAAGAACCTTGAAGCTTTTGTTGTTTGGCATTTAACTTTGTCTCGTCATTCTATTTTCTCTCTATATACACAAGGGTGTGTGTGTGTG
>DAINBL010000026.1:0-8538 GCA_036732945.1 Nitrososphaera sp.
GTGTGTCGATTAATGTGTATGCAATACTAAGCAATTTTTGATTATCAGAATTTTATTCCGATGGCTGCAAACCAGTCCATGTTCCGAGAAACACCTATTGATTATGCCTCAAGCAAGATTATATCGGGCGTAAATAACCTTCGCGAAGGACTTGATCCAGATGTTCTTGCATATTGGTATAAGCGAGTCGAGGATAGGTCAAAAGAGATCGTGCCACGACATCTTAAAGATAAGATTCACTTTGAACAGGACAGGATACTTTGGATGAAATTCAAGTTGGATGTCTCCAAAAGAGCGGTTCCATATGTCATGCAGATCATCCAAGAGTACATACCAATGATGCCATACTCGACGGCACTCTATTTCTCAAGAGTGCAGGAAATACTCACAGACGAAATGAACAAGGAGTTACGCTAACCAACAATTCTTATTCCTGCCACAGATCCAAGATAGTCGCTAGAGTGGATTTTTATTTTTCCATTTATAACATCGGAGATGAATGACTTGAGCCTGATTACTGTTTCTTCGTCCTTTAACAAAACAGCGTGGGATGACTTGTCCTTCAGCTGTATGACTATCTCGTTGCCTATCGCTGCTTGGATACTCGAAACCCACACGGTGTTGTCCTTCTGTACTGACATAAGGCTTGCCAGCTTTTCTGCCTCATAGCGGTCGTCGCACTCAAATTTTAGAGTTTTCATGTTGTAAACGGCTTTTCGTCATACGTGAACTTGTTAATGACATCCTTGGCTTTTTCACGTCGTTTCTTGAATTGTACAACAAACGGCTTCGCTCCCTTAGACAAATCTGCCTTGCACTCACCGCATAAAAGATTGCCACTTTTGCATCTCAACAGGCGCTCCTCT
This sequence comes from Nitrososphaera sp., assembly GCA_036732945.1. Taxonomy (GTDB): domain Archaea; phylum Thermoproteota; class Nitrososphaeria; order Nitrososphaerales; family Nitrososphaeraceae; genus Nitrososphaera. The sequence goes on from DAINBL010000026.1 coordinate 867, forward strand.
GATTGCTTTTCAGTATCGAAGAAGTAGCGTAAGTACCAGAAAACTGGGCAGCCAAGGGCATTGGCGCCTAGCCGTCTCTGAAGTGCCACGGTAGGTTGACCGCCAGTAAAAGCTCTAGACACTTTATCGTCAACGACTTCGGGGTCATCTGTAGTGAAAATTGCAGTCTCGGGCTTAGAGGAAGACATCTTGCCTAGCATGCCAAGGCCAGGCAGGAATTTGCTATGTATTTGAGCAGGCTTAAAGTAGCTCATCCTTTCGGCAATATCTCTTGTCATGCGCCAGTACGGATCCTGGTCAATTGCTGCAGGTATTAGCACAGGTACACTTTTGCCTTCGATGACCGAAGGAAGAAAGCAAGGCGCCGCCTGTAGGGGCGGAAACCCTATCATGCCAATATTGGTCGAATTGGAAAAGCCAAATACTCCCCGTGCAGTAGAAAATGTGATGCGCTTTGCAACTTCTAAGGCAATCGGATATAGATGCTGAATATGTTTTGTATTCACAATTATCTTGGTCAGCTTAGGATTGAATCCAGTTGCAATGATATCGAGCATATTTTCGTAGGTGTAGCGCTCAATTTCTTTCATTGTTCTGTCCTGACCATAAAGAAACTTTTCGTCATCTGTCAGTTGAAATAGCAATTTAGAGTCGAATGTGTCTTGAAGGTATTTTGTAAAGATCCATGGCATTAGATGCCCCATGTGTACCATGCCAGATGGACCTCTGCCCGTGTATAGGTAAAAGCTCTCGCCACTACTCTTCTTGTCCAATATCCAGTCAAAGTCGCGGTGAGAAAAGAAGTAACCTGATTTTAGCAGGGGATGAATCTCTCCTGTCATTCCCTTTATCTTCTGCAATAGCTCAGGCGTTATCGGCTGTGTGCCGAACTTTAAGATCAGCTTACCATAGTCAACATCACCCTCCACTTCCCAAGGTGTGACCCTGAAGTCCCTGCTGTTGTTGGCATGATTCTCATCGTAGTTGTCAACTAAATTCATCCGTGCTGGAACAACATTACATTAAACGTTTAAAAAGTCTTACACTCCCACAACTTTGACAAATGAGCAGGGAGCCGGCTTTCCATCCAATTGAGCAGTCGATACTGAGGTCTCTTTCCGATAATGACCATGTTCGAGTCGACTCGCTCGTTGCCAGCACAGGATTGTCTATAGACCAGATTAGACGAGGCGTGGAATGGCTAAAATTCAAGAACCTCATATCAATCAAAGAATCATCTATACAAAGAGTATTCCTAGCCTCTGGAGGGACCATAGCAGCGAAAAATGGGCTACCTGAAAGAAGATTGGTAAATTCTCTGAAAGAAGACAAAGTCACAATTGCAGAAGTGATTGCCGGCGGTGCCATAACAAACGAAGAGATAAACGCCGCTATTGCAGGAGCAAGACGCAATCAATGGGTTCAGCTCATCGAAGGCAAGATGGTACCTACTCCCTATGCTGCCAAGCAGTCTCCCGAAGAGAGATTCCTTGAAAAGGTGAAAGGAGGAGAAGAAATTGCAAAGCTAACTGAAGAGGAAAAGCGCGTACTTGAGCAGCTTAAAAAGCGCCCCAATTATATAAAGATCAAAGAAGAAAAACAATCAATAGTATCACTTACCGATGCAGCAAGACAGATCATCCCTACGCTAAGTCAAGAAAAATTGGAGCGCGGCCTTACGACAGAGCTTATCACCACGGGCAGGTGGAGGGAGACCAATTTCAGCGGACTTGACGTGGAAGCGCCTGCGCCAGTAATTTTTCCAGGAAGGCCCCATCCATTAAATGACATTATTGAAGAGATAAAGGAGATCTTTATCGGTTTAGGATTTTCAGAAATAGAAGGCCCCATGATTCAATCCGGATTTTGGAACTTTGATGCGTTGTTTACCCCCCAAGATCATCCTGCAAGAGATATGCAAGATACATTCTATATTTCAGGTCAGAAGCAGCAGCCAGTTTCAGCAAGCAAAGATCAAATTTCAAAAGTTTCTCGAATCCACAAGCAGAGATGGAATAGCGAATGGGAGGTTCAAGAAGCCCAGAGGCTAGTCCTCCGTACCCACACTACGCCTGTAACAATCCAGCATCTTGCAAAGACGAAACCGGATGTTGGCCGATTCTTCTCAGTGGGCAGGGTTTTCAGAAATGAAAAGCTCTCATACAAACATCTTGTCGAATTTCACCAGGTCGAGGGGGTTGTAACTGCACAGGAAGCGTCACTCCGCGACCTAATGGGTCTACAAAAAGAATTCTATTCCCAGATGGGCATCAAGCGTATTAAGTTTTGGCCCACGTTTTTTCCATATACAGAACCGTCACTGCAGAGTATGGTCTACAATGAAAAATTGGAAAAATGGGTCGAGCTCTTTGGCATGGGAATTTTCAGGCCAGAAGTTACAAAGCCGCTTGGCATCAAAAACCCGGTGCTCGCGTGGGGCGGAGGCATTGAAAGGATCGCTATGTTGCGCTTTGGTTTGGATGATGTGCGTGAATTGTATGGCAACAAACTTGCATGGCTCAGGAGCGTGCCAAGGTGCCAGTTGTAAACATAAAATTTGAGCGTCTAAAAAAGCTCATTCCGGACGTAAAGATGGATAAGGTTATTGATATGTTACCATTTGTTGCACTTGATATCGAAGGTGTAGATAAAGACATTGTCAGAGTCGAATATAACCCGAACAGACCGGACTTGTCGTCAGATTATGGAGTAGCAAGAGCTTTGCGCGGTTTGCTTGAAATTGAGACTGGCATGCCAAAATTCAAGCTAGCTGGAAAAAGTGGACTGTCAGTAACAGTTGAGGCTACGGTCAGGAAGATAAGACCTTACGTCATTGCATTTGTAGCAAAAAACGGAAGACTAGACGACGAAACACTAAAGCAGTTGATCATGATGCAGGAAGACCTTCATAACGGTGTTGGCAGAAAGCGCAAGAAAGCATCTATTGGCATCCATAACCTTGATGTTATCAAGTTTCCAGTCACATATAAAACTGTGAAAGGCGACCATTCATTCAGACCGCTAGATGAGCCATCAGAACTCTCAATAAATCAGATACTGAAAGATTTAGAGATTGGCAAGCAGTATGGTCAGATACTGTCGGCATTTGATAGCTATCCTTTGATAGTGGACAGCACTGGCTTGGTCCTTTCATTACCTCCTATAATAAATGGCCAAGCGACGAAAGTTAACGACAAATGCCGCAATCTGTTTGTGGAAGTTACTGCAACTGACCAAAAAACTGCAGAAGATCTGCTCGCCATTCTTGCAATCACGCTCTATGAGGCAGGCTTTGAAATAAAGACTGTTAGTATTGACTCAGGCAAAAGGAAAATTGAAACGCCGCAGATGAAGGCAAGAGTAATTTCTGCTGATATGGGATATGTAGATAGCATCCTTGGCTTAGCACTTGACGCCAAGCAGATTATAACCTGCCTGAAGAAAAGTAGGCTGGATGCAAAGGCAGTAGCCAATAAAATCGTCTGCACTATCCCTCGATATAGAATAGACATCAGCGACCCGATAGATATCTCGGAGGAAGTGGCGATAGGATATGGCATTTACAACCTCGAGCCGAAGTTTCCGAATTCACTAACAACGGGAAAAAAAAATTCCCTTTCCATCTATTTGAATGCTATAAGGGAGACTTTGATTGGTTTGGGCATGATTGAGTCGCTCAGCTTTTTGCTAACAAGCAAAGATGTACAGTATAAGGCCTTTGGTATTCTTTCTAAGGATGAGCTCTCTGTCGAAGGCTCTAAGAGCACAGAGCACGAGATACTACCTAATTCGCTAGTTCCGTTGCTCCTTCAGTCCCTTTCCTACAACATTCATGAACAATATCCACAGGAGTTATTTGAGATAGGCAAGACCTTTGTCAAATCATACTCAACAATAGAAGAGAGATGGAGTATCGGTGCAGTGGTAGCCCATGCTGACGCTAGCTATAGTAACGTAAAATCAAGAATGCAGGCACTCCTAAGATCATGCTTTGGCAAGGAGGCAATCACAATAGCTTCAACTAACCATATGTTTATGGAAGGCAGGTGTGCCGAGGTTATATTTGATAATAAGCCTATTGGTGTACTTGGAGAGATCGTTCCCAATGCGGTTGAAAACTTTAGGTTGAGAGTGCCTGTGGCAGCATTTGAGATAAACCTGCTTGCCATCATAAAAGACAAATACCAGGGACGCGAAGGATAATGCGCACCCCGTTAAAGAGCACGTAGAGGACACAGCTTACGGCTAACCAGTGACAGCGTGTGAGTCAGAGGCGGGGCACATATCATTTTTATAACCAATAGGCTACAATGCCGACAATGTCACAGCAAAACGGTGAGAAGGTAGCAGAAGATAAAAAGCCAAAGGCAGTTGCATTACTCTCTGGCGGCTTGGACAGCAGCCTGGCCGTAAGAATGATGCTGCACCAGGGAATCGACGTCGAAGCCGTTGCTATCAAGACGCCCTTTTGCGATTTTGACTGTGGCAAGGGCTGTGGGCACCGAGTCAAAGAGGTAGCCGATGAACTTGGAATCAAGCTAAAGACAGTGTATTTTGGTGAAGAGTACCTTCGTATGCTAAAAAATCCTAAACACGGCTACGGCTCTGGTATGAATCCATGTATCGATTGTAGAGGTATGATGTACAATGCCGCCAAGGAGCATATGAAAAGTACAAGTGCTGATTTTGTGATAACAGGCGAAGTGCTGTTTCAGCGCCCTATGAGCCAAAACAACCGTGCATTACATATAATTGAAAAAGAAACGGGTATGGAATCCAAGGTTCTACGACCTTTGTCTGCAAAGCACCTCCCACCCACAGAAGCCGAAAATATGGGCCTGATAAAGCGTGAAAACATGGGCGATATTAAAGGTAGATCTAGGAAAGGGCAGTTGACATTGGCAAAGCACTTTGGGATATCGGAGCCGCCAAATGCAGCCGGGGGCTGTCTTTTAACGGATCCAGGCTTCTCAAAGCGCGTCAAGGATATCATGGATCACTGCGACGACATCCCAACCCTCAACGATATTGAGCTTTTAAAGGTTGGCAGGCACTTCCGGGTTTTACATGATGCCAAGTTCGTGGTTGGAAGGAATAAAGACGAAAATGAGGTTATGAAGGCACTCGTGACTGACGGTGACATCATTATTGAGGTCAAGGACTATGTTGGACCGACATGTATACTGCGATGCAAAAACTACGATGATCCGTTGCTGGCAAAATGTGCTGCAATAGCTGCACGTTATTCTGACGCCCCTAGAGATAACCCTTCCAAGGTCTCTATAATCATTGACGCAAAGAAAAGTGAAGTCACAGTACTGCCAGCTGACATTCATATAATAGAAAAGCTACGAATATAAGCTAGTAATATTTTCTCCCGTATCAGGGTCATTCAGCTAAAATCGACTATTCGGTGAATGAGAATTGACCGGTAGGACTATTGATTACACATGGCAAGCTCAATTGCAATTCGCAGAAGATAGGTAGTAGATGCAGACCCAGAAATCACCGGTTTATTTGAAGGCACTTACATTGCGCGATATGTCGGATATCTCTGTAGTAAAGGAAGATATCAAGAAACATATGATCCTTATTATCAGAGTGACGCCACTTGCGCAAAAGGACTTGGAGGAATTGCGCAAGGTCGTAGAGGATCTTTATTCCTATACACAGTCAGCGGGCGGCGACATTGCACGGTTGGGGGAAGAACGCATTGTCATCACGCCTCCAGGTGTGAAGATCTGGCGAGGTATATATGATCTAAAGTAGCTTTATTGCTTCCTGCACCAAGGGGTGCTGTGTCTGTATTCTAAGCTGCTTGTTTATCATGCTCGCGAGGTTCTGTGCCTTTGGTCGCTCACCATGGTTGACAAGAACTCGCCTAAGCTTGGGACGAAGTCGCATAACGTATGCCATAAGCTGGTTATAGTCGCTGTGACTACCAAGGCCATCGATCCTTTTGACTTGGCACTCAACCTTCACACTTTCACCCTTAATTGTAATTTGTCTGGCACCGTCCAATAGCGCTCTGCCAGGAGTATCGAGCGATTGATATGACAGCATAATCAGCGTGTTTCTTGGATCATTGGCTATTTGCTTCAGGTAATCCACAGATGGCCCCCCCACGAGCATGGAAGAAGGAGCAAGTACTATTGCAGGTTCGCTAGGCTTAAGCGTATCCGATTCAACTATTGAGAATTGGGGGCCAAATTGGCTTGTTTCCGACTCTAGTACATGGTTGCCCAGCTCTTTTGAAAGAAACTCCGGATACGCCTCATATACAGCTGTCGCTTCTGAGATGGTCTTTTCCAGAAGTACTTTCGTCCTAAGACTGCCGCTTTTTGTAAACCTATCAAGCAGAAGAATAAGCTCCTGGGAAACGCCAACTGCAGGCACCGGCATTAGTACGTGGCCGCCTGCCGCAACTGTACTTTCGATCGCGGTGGCAAGATGGGCCTCTGCCTGTTCGCTCGAACACATAATATCCTCCTTGCCGCCGTACGTGCTTTCAATTATCATTGTTTCAACCCTTGGAAAATTCCAAGAAGCGTTTTCAAGTGTAAGCGTCTTGCCGAACTTCATATCGCCTGTGTATACGAGGTTGTGCTCACCGTTCCCAATATGCAGATGAACTGAAGTCGATCCTATAATGTGTCCTGAGTTAGAAAGCACGAGCTTGACATCTGGTGAAATATCAGTCACTATACCGTGCATTAGCGTGATTGTGTGTGTTACTGCGTTGTCGATGTCTTGCTCTGAAAAGAACGTATCACTCCCACAATGCCGGAGATACTCGCGCTGAAGCATACTCATGAGCAAGATAGTTGGCTCTGTACAGTAAACCGGACCCCTATACCCGTATTTGAATAGTGCGGGCGTAAAGCCAGTATGATCAAGATGTGCATGGCTGAGAACGACTGCATCAATGTCTTCCATACTTATGCCTGCGATATCAAAGCGAGGTGTGGCTGCTAATGGGTCTTTGGCCGACACGTTGAGTCCACAGTCTAGAATAATCTTGCTTTCACGCGTCTCAAGCAGCATACATGACCTGCCTATCTCTGCAAATCCCCCTAGCGTGAGAAGGCTTGCTTCAGCCTGGTCAGACAATTTTGGGCGAAATATCTTATCTCCAACTTCCCGATAGAACTTAATGCGCTGGCTTGTTTTCTCAGCGAGTGTCTTGTAAAGTGTCTCAATTGGGAGCATGTTTTGTGGAGCTTTCCTGACCCGAACTTTCCAGCCTATTTTTTCTGTAAGATCCAAACTATTACCTTCTCGTAGGATGAGCCACGGCTTCTTAGCAAAGATTACTGCCTCGCCTAAAACGGCGTCAAAGAATGTACCAGTAACGACAGCATCCTTTGGAATGGTGTCTGCAATAAGCTTGGTGGACTCATCTTGAGAGAGCCTAATCGATTCATCTGTCCTGATAACAATCCGCTTCTTTATGGTATTGACCATGTTTAGTACAAGCTGGTTGTTTTGTAGTAGGTAGCTTGGGTTCTTAGAATAAAGCGCAATGCAGGGACCTTCATATTCGATTTTTGTTAGGCTAGCCTCCTGCGGCAGACTTTGGAGTATTACTGCCATGATATTTTGGCTAGCAGATTCTTGATGGTATGGCGGTTTACGCTGCATGAATGTTATTCCTAGCTGACTGTCAAACGAA
>DAINBL010000026.1:8638-12494 GCA_036732945.1 Nitrososphaera sp.
ATGGTATGGCGGTTTACGCTGCATGAATGTTATTCCTAGCTGACTGTCAAACGAAAGATTCCGGCAAGAGTAATGGCATCTGTTACATTGATGCCGGTATTAAGTATTTGGCTTATTGTCTCAGCGGGTTAAGAAATTAAAGACAGCCCGGTTTAAGTTGCACTGCTATTCAGTTAGAGGTTATCTAACGCTACTCATGCCCCCTAGGTATCACTAGGAAGAAAGTCAAGACTTATTAGATGTCGATAAGGTATCATTGGAGGTAACGGATGTACGCTGAATAGTGCAACCTTCTTCAAAACCCTTGTATTGTGCTTCTGCCAGGACCGCCTGAAGGATATAAATCAACAACTGCGAGAGGAAGTCCCAGGAGGAAAATTGGTCTCTCCATGACTATATCATATACACAAGACCGATATTTGTCAAAGATAGGCATGACCTAGGGGGACCCCAGCCCTTGGACTATTACAGTAAGAAGCATAGGACCTCATCTAGTATGACTGAATATGTACAGATGTCTAAAATCTCCACTATGGATCACGCCCATCACCAGACCAACAAGTGGGTGCAAGCTTAATTAATTGCCGCGTGCAGGTTTTCCTAATTGAGTTCTCCCCCGACCCACCTCATGGAATTGCCTAGAAAGATACTCATAGGTGATGGTGTCATTTCTCAGGTTGGTCCGCTTATCCGAACGCTGAATGGTAAAGCGGTCAAGGTTGCGGTTGTTACCGGTAGAACCGTTAAAATGAAGGCAGGCTATGAGCTAGAGTCCTCCCTTGAAAAGGCGTCTCTAGAAAGTTCGCTACATGTATTAAGCCATGCATCAATGGGCGTTGTTGACATGCTACGGGAGGAGATTGGCGACAAACTGCCTGACTTTGTCATTGGTTTTGGGGGCGGACGGTCTGTAGATATTGCGAAAATGACAGCTTTCCAGGTAGGCAGACCCTTTCTGAGCGTACCAACATCAGCATCGCATGATGGAGTATCAAGCCCTTTTGTTTCAATAAGAGGTACTAACAAGCCACATTCGATAAAGGCAAATACGCCACTCGGTGTAGTTGCAGACACTCGGCTGATGTTGGAGGCGCCGTCCCGACTTCTCGCAGGCGGTTGTGGGGACTTGGTTGCAAAATTAACTGCAGTTAAGGACTGGGAGCTTGCCCGGGACGAGAGGGGCGAGTACTTTGGTAGTTATGCAGCCAATCTTGCTTGCATGAGTGCCACGATAATAATTGGCGAATCGGAGAAACTAAACTGCAAGAGCCACTTCAGTATTCGGACGATCGTTGAAGCGCTGATAAGTGCCGGTGTCGCCGCATGCATCGCGGGTAGCAGCAGACCATGCTCAGGGGCTGAGCACCTCTTCAGTCACGCAGTGGAATATGTGGCCGGTTCAAACATCGGGCTGCACGGCGAGCGCGTCGGTATGGGCACGATAATGATGGCAAAGCTGCACGGCCTTAACTGGGATAAGATAGCAGAAACATTGGAAAATGTCGGTGCGCCAACTAAAGCAAAGCAGATCCGACTAAGCGAAGAGCATGTGGTGAGGGCATTGACTGCAGCTCAGTCTCTGCGCCCTGACAGATATACGATCCTAAGCAAGGTCAAGTTGGACAAAAAATCCGCGTTTGAGCTTGCAAAGTCGGTTGGCGTGATTTAGTCGTTGAGTTCATAAGGTGGTCTGCTTTTTGATGCTCAAGTTCTGTTCAGCCTGAAATCGCGGTAATATTCAGAAACGTCTGCGTGCAAGAGGGGCGCATTAGATCTCAGAGTTGATTTCATCTGTATTTCTTCAGGTAGCGCCAAATCGTATCATAGACTTTGGTTGAGAGGTGGGGAGGGGATTCGAACCCCTATAAATTCGCTAACCACCAATGTGATCTGCAGGCGAACGCATGGCCGCTCTGCCACCCCACCACGATCACAGCTGCTAGTTCTTTTTCAGCTCATAATTTAAAGCATTGGCATACGAACGTGCCGCAAGCTTGGCCACCCTAATTGGCTCCGGGATAGAGCCCTGTAGGGTAAAAGAATTTAGTATGGTGACTGCGCTCCTCTGGCTTACTCTCCAATACCTGATGAAAAGATTCTTGCCGGTATTGAGTGTCACTCGCTGGCGCAATCCCAATTTTTGGTATTGTACAAGCTTGTCATTCCAATCATCAAAGTGGTGTTTGATGCTACCCTCGAGCCCTTTTGAATCTTCAAACGTTATCGCAATTAGAGGCAGACCTGTTTCTCCGGCAACCTGCTCACCGTCGATGATGTTGTACATACTGATAACGAGGCCGTCAAGCAGAATGCAGTTGATGTCATCCCTTCCAAAGGACCTGTGCATCGAAACTATACTATTAGTTGCGTCATCGCCTCCTATTGTGGCGGAGGCATATGTCATGCCGTCAATTATGAGATCGCGTCGCATTACCACGCCGGCTAGAGTTGATTTCTTACTGGATTTCTTGAAACTCTCAGCTATGCCGAGTACCCTGATTCCTTTTTTTTCTGGATGAACCCTGGGGGCAATAATTAATCACCTTGCATGCATTATTGATTTAAGTTTATTGTGTGGACATTTTCTTGTGCGGTGTAGATTTCTCCAAGCAGATCAATTCGAACTGAATTTCTATAGCGAAGTAAGAGGAGTTAAGTCAGGAACTAAGCAACCTAGGTTTGATACATTTAGAAACTTACAAAGTCCGGTAACACTTAGAAATGTGCCAGTAATGCAAATTGGTATTACATGAGAGGTTCCTAGAATTCGAGTAAGATACCTAATGACCCGACGGAGATTAACCCCTAAGAAGCTAAAGCGGTTTTTTCTGAAAAACTCGAGAAAAATCAATACTTCCCATGGATTATAGGGATGATGTGTTGAATTTGACAGAAGAATTGTACCTGTGTCTGCAGCCTAGATAAAGGCACAGGTATAGAATCTGATCAGCCATTCTACGTAGAGAAAAGGAAGAGAATTTCATAGCAAAGGAAGATTGAGAAGCAGCGGAATAATGTATACGTTTTACCTTCATGTACAGCAAAGGAATATCTCTCATTTAGAAAAGCATCTTTTACTTGGCTGCGTTGGGAAGTTGAAAACTTACAACCCAACTTCTAAGAGTCTTTTTTTCCAAAATGTATAATCAGAATGCTAAGCAGGATAGTCTACAACTCGATAGAAAAAGAATCATTATTTGTAGATTGCTCATCTGAATCCTCTAACGTGAAAGCAAAACGTGAGCCTTCAAATTCTTCACTTCCAAGCCGTTCCCACTTTACTCTATACTGCCTAGTCACCTGCTTGCCTATTATCCTGATGTTTTTTGGTAGGTCCTCCCAAAGCTTCTCTACTTTTTCAGAATTCTTCGTCATCAAAAGCGATCTGCGCCTCTTCATAAGATATTTGATTGCGACATTTCTGTGCACTTGGCCTTCGATGGGTATTTGCTCTTTTCCTGTATCTATCGTAAACTGACGTTTAGCCAATGCAATTATCGTGAGATAATATATAGAAAAGGTTTGTGGCTAAAATGAATCAGAGGAGAGAATGTTAAGTCTCTCTTATGCCAGTAGCTTTGACATTCCTTTCATTGACATGACCATTGTTCCTTATGGATAATTGTCGGTTGCGTCGTCAATTAAGGTCCTGGATTAGTTTTTTATGGAAGTATATGTGAATATGTTCCTTAGCTTATTTCAACTGCCGCTACAGTACCCGATATGAGCCTGTCATGATGATCATAATATCTTTAACTGGGGTAAGCTAGATCTAATTGTTTGCCATACTTAGGATCCAAAGGAAAGCCAAGGTCCGCGCGCAGAGCACGAAAACCACTACAGGACAATTGGCCCA
>DAINBL010000027.1:0-2081 GCA_036732945.1 Nitrososphaera sp.
GTCTCTGAACTCAGGCAAAAGCTTGCTTTCTATCAGCTCAGGATTAACCTCATTTATTATGAAGCCGTCTGCTTCTTGGCCGGCCAGCCTTGCAGACTGGAGGCCGATCCCTGCTACGAATATTGGAATTGGCTGCAATACTTTGGTGTAGAGGTTTGAGTCCTTGACCTGATAGTACTTACCCCGGAAGGTTACCCAGTCCTCCATCCATAGAAGTTTTATAAGCTTGATTGCTTCCTTGAGTCTTTCGAACCTCTCTTGATTTGAGGGCCAGCTAGTTCCCGCTGGCACCTCGTTTAGCGATTCGCCTCTTCCAAGCCCGAGAAAGATCCTACCAGGGAACATGTACCCAAGCGTAGCAGAGACCGGGGCCACGACTGCAGGGTTGTAACGCAAAATTGGCGCAGTAACCCCAGTACCCACTACTATCCTATCTGTTTTGGCAAGTGCTGCCCCAAGCCAAGGCCAAGCTGCGCCGCCTGCAGCCCCGGTATGCCACCAAGGCATATAATGATCACTTGACCAGCACTTCTCGATGCCATATCGCTCCATCATGATAACATCGTTCAAAAGATCAGTAGGATTGATCTGCTCATGTGGCGCTTGAATACTTAATCTTACCATGAACAGGTCCGTGTGAGATATCTATTATGGATTGCATCATCCAAGAGCATAGAGAAAATTTACAAAAACACACTTATTCTATGAAAGCTACCTCATAATGTTTCATGTCATCTGCAACAGCAGGCAACAACGAGCTCAAATGCAACGAGTGTGGTATCACATTTACAACAGTTCAAGACAAGGAGCAACACATGAAGTTAGAACACAAAGAAAGCAAGGGTCCTGCAGGGGTCAAGTAAGCAGATAACGCTCAAACTAATCACGAGAAAGGCATCCACCTCTTCAAGTTTGCCAGGTTCCTTGAAGAGAAAATATGTGTGGCTCCGGCGCTGCGTGAAGCCTCTTATCTTTATTTTTAGCCTCAAGTCAGTCTTGTGTGTTCTGAGTGAAAAGCCAGAATCTCAGCCACCAGAATTTAAGAAAAGTATTGATTGATCTTTCACTTAAAAAAGCCTGTAGCGGAAGGTCAGAATGTATTGTTATTTGCTTGCTTGTTGTTTGATTCTTTCTTTCTGCTCACTGGTGCCGTAGCCTCGCTCCGGGTCAAATGATGCATTTGTTGCAGGGCCTGCTCCGCCTTTTGTTTCAGGATTCCTTTTCATGTCTTTACTTGACATATACTGCATATAGTTTGTAACACATTGTAATTATCAGTTATCAGTTAGCTTTCATACCTCTGGTCAGCACACCAGCAACTGTTGGGAGTTTGCCGTTTTTAGCATGATAAGCACGACATCTATATTGCTTATGACAAATGACAACAATGGTGGATAGTCTGCTCAAACACTTCTCGCTCATTAGGCCGATATAGCCAGCGCGGATTTCTATAGTATTATTGACAGTGCATTTACATCAATACTCATTTTGCTCACTGCAGTATATTAATGACAATTTTGACGTTAATTTCTTCATCACTCTTATCTGGAAGAATAAGGTAGTATTTCTCCATTTTACTAGCAGCATCGACAGGATTGTCAATCAATTATCCTTTTGGCTTTTTCGGGTAAGATTATTCCTGCATATAGGCTACCGTGAGATAATAATAACCAATTTTTCTTTAGATTTGTTGTTCCTGTCCTTCCTTCAGTAAATCACTCATTTTATTGTAGATTTGAACAAACCTACGACCTTTTTGAGTAATTTTGAATTTATGGGTTGCTGAATCAAAGCTTAGCAAGTCGTTTTCAGTTAGAACTTTTAGATATGCTTGTAATTGGTTATAGCTAAAAAGCCCTTTATACATAATCTCGGTTTGTATGTCACTACCCCTGTGGTGATGATCATCATAGTGACCTTCAAAGCTTTCTCTCTCTGCAATCTCTAGAGCGTCAAAGACGACCTCCATTATGCCTCTTTCGGTCATCTCTTTTAGCATGTGCTGCTGCTCTAATCTATTCTCACATTAAAGAGGTTTTTGGAGTGCAGCTTCTATAGTGCCAACCACTGCAAAATTCTCA
>DAINBL010000027.1:2181-12186 GCA_036732945.1 Nitrososphaera sp.
TTAAAGAGGTTTTTGGAGTGCAGCTTCTATAGTGCCAACCACTGCAAAATTCTCAAATCTTCTTAATAGTTGTTATCCTCAAATCGTAGTAAATGAGGGTATAGGCGCAGGATTTGTGGGCGTATTTGAAGATGACAAGATAGCAAGGATATTAGAGCTGCCAGAATATGTAAAGCCTGTCGGTATAATTGCGCTAGGATATCCTGACGAAAGTCCTGCCAAGATGGAACGGATTGAGAACGAACAGCTTGTGCACTATGAACGCTGGTAACTAGTAGCTAAGTAAGGTAAAGTATTTGTTACTGACATTAAGCCCTAGATGGCAGCTCAGTGCTCTGACGACGGACGTTTGCTCCTTCCTAATGGGGTTTATTGCCAGAAGTCACAATATTATCACGTCAAATCCAGGTGGCTCTGTAGATGACTAATTAGGGTTACACAGGGTCTTGTCCATTGCACAAGAGAAAGTTTCTCTACTAGAAGAAGAGGATGATGAACTAGGGTCTAGATGCATTGTAAATTTTCCTGCGTTTTAGTCGGGCATTAACTCTTGATTAATTAGATTTCTGCAGGGATCGCCTTCCTAATTGCATATTATGCTTTTCAGGCAGCCTCTACCGCTTATGAAGTTCAATTTCTTTATTTTTTGGCTGCAGTTCTGTGTGTATAGTAATAGCTTTTGAATTTCACAATTATGGTTCTAATCTAATATTTTATTTATCCGAGCGGCAATAGGAAAAGTGTTATCACTGTTTTTGTATATAATATTACATGGCAGAATCAACAACTCCAGCAGGATACAATTACACATGCAATGAATGTGGAGCTTCCTTTGCAGCGATGGAAGATCTAACAAAACACTGTCGGCAGGATCACCCACAGTCGAAATAAAGTTCACAACGGTTCGAGGACTGAAGAAATGCATCGACGGATCCACAATGGGAAAAAATAAGTGCGGGACAACGTTCTTGAATCAAGCTCCTCGCCAGCTTAGAGAATCGACTAAGGTGTGGACAAGTCTGATTCATAATGCTGAAATGGATCGAGCTCTAAGGAAAGAACAGCTACCAATATAATTCTGGATGATCAGAAGAAGTCAGCGAGGGCTTTTGGTTAACTGGTGGACGACTTTGAGATTGTAACCATCACTATTTCTTAATGTTTAACCTTTGCGTAGAGAGACACATTATCTTAGGTCGCGTTGGAATAGAGTTGCTATCTGGTGCCAAAAACAAAAAGATCATAGCGCTAGTTGACATTGTACTGATAGGAAAGGGTATTGATGGTATGGTTATCTGGAACTCAGACATCAGACATTCAGTCTTGCCATGCACAGTGAGCTGTGCATTCACCCAAGCCATAATTTTTTAGAGTATGCATTACCGTTTACCTTTATGGCCAGCCCTGTGCCGACAATATTTATTCTGGTAATTATGCAGAGAGAAAAAGGCAAGCACATACAGCGGGCGCACTTGTGCAATGCTATGGCAGCCTGATACATGTTTTTATTTAATATTGTCCAGTCAAACGTGATGTCCGATACAGGCTTTACATGTCCAAAATGCGATCATTCCTTTCCTACAGCAGAGCAAGTTGCTGAACATCTAAGGAATGAGCATGTAGATGGAACCCAGACTGAATCTACCAAGCGGATGACATAATAATCCTCTATAAGATATATTGTTATTATTCGTGTTCTGGTCAGTACTTTGTCCGACTTCGGCTCTCGTTGTTGAGATCAACATAGAACTTTAATATTAAACTCCTTAGCACAGTTTTTGCATAGGGCTGTAATCTCTTTTCTCGGTCTTGCCTTCAGCGCGAAGCCCAGATCTCTATTGTCACAAAAACTAGCTTTGCTTGCTGAACATTGAAATCTCTTGCCTTCTACTTCGTTTTCTTTTTGGAATTAATTCATCATTAGCCAAAGCGCAGTCTTCGATACATCGTATGCTTTTTTAACCATAGCCGTGGTATTCTGTACTTCCGGAAATAGCTGCTTCACCGGTAGAACCTTCTTGTATAATCCATTAATGCTATTTTATGCCATTGCACATGTATTGAGTGGAGATAGAGAGAACAAAAAGTCGCTTGGTTCGTTAGTTGGAAGCGACGTCAGAGATAATGAAACCACCAAGGAAACTATGCTAAGGTCAATTTCCAACCCAAATGAAGAAAAAGAAAGGGAGCGAGATTATGGCGGATAGAGAAACTGACAACAGCAACAACGTTGAAAAAAGGACAACCATCAAGCTCATCTCAGCAAATCAGACGATAAAATTAAATGATGCAATTATGGTCGCAGGTTTTCCTGGACCAGGGCTCGTTGGCTCTATGAGCGTGAGCTACATCATAGAACAGCAGAAGATGCACCAGATAGGATATGTCGACTCAGACTTTATAGTTCCCGGCGTCATCTACATAGGGGGAAAGTTAAGGCATCCATTTCGTATCTACGCAAATGATGAACGCACCGCGTGCGTTCTTGTGTGTGATGCCCCAGTAATTCTATCTGGCATCCGCTCTGTGCTAAATGCAGTAGTTATATGGGCCAAATATAACGGTGTTAGAGAGATCATGGTTTTAGAAGGCATGGCAACCCCTGGCATCTCAGAAATGGGCAGAAAGCCTTGGGTTCTGTCAAACGACGGGCAATCGGATGATCACAGCTACCTAAGCCGCATCAAAGACAAGAAGGCAGAAGCAGGCCCACCTGCATTTATTTCCGGGGTATCTGGCGGCCTCTTGGCAGCATGCCTTTCAAACAGAATTCCTTGCACGGCACTCTTGATACCGTCAATTGCTGGAATTCCAGATCCAGAGGGAGCAGCCATTCTGATTGAAAAAACAAATGAGCTTGCCAACAATCCGTTTAGAATAGATGTGCGTCAGCTAAGGAGTGAAGCAGAAGCGCTCAAGCGCCAGCTGCAGGAGCTGATCAATTCTGTAAAAAGGCAACAACAAGATCAGCAGCAACAAACGCAGTCGGGTGGAGGGACCGGAATATACAGTTAACCAGTTACTATGGAATCTACCTTTTGTTTTTATATACGTTAAATGAAGATGATTGTATAGAAGTATATAAAAATCAACTATAAGAACTAATTTCGTTTTTTAGGTATAAAAAGCATTTAAGAATTAAACATCCTGAAGAACTATAAAAATCTTATTAATAATTTGATGTGCCCTCCAAATCGTGTCATCAGACAATAGAGGTTTGGCATCAACAGACGAAGAGACAAAAGAAAGAGTTGTAAAAGCGGGCGGAGAAGCAAGAGCACAGGATAAAGAAGGACTGTCAGAAGCAGGGCGCAAGGGTGGAGAGACAGTTTCTCAAGACAAAGAGCATATGTCAGAGATTGGCAAGAAAGGCGGACAAAAGTAAAAACTAGCCACAGGGCAACAGAAACAAAATTTCTGAAAGACGTTGCCGGGTCTTACGTATTCTTTTTCTTTATAGGCGGACAAAGAGCTTAGAATCACAAGGGTCATCGCCCGTAGAAGTTCAGTTTTAAGTGCTGACACCATTTAGGCCAAATAAACTGTTAATTAGTAAAACTTGCTAATATTGAATGAATGAGTAACTTCTCAACTGTAAATGCAGAAATTAGCATTGCGCCAATTGGTACTTCAGATACAAGCATGGGCAAAGAGATAGCAGCTGCTTACGATGCGATTCGCAACATAAAGAATCTCAAAAAAGTAACTCTTACTCCAATGAGCACCCAAGTGGAATCAGACAATCTAGACGATATCTTTCAGGCAATACATGTCGCTCATAATTCTGCCAAATCAGTTGGAGCCAAGCGCGTGATCTCGACAATAAGGATCGACGAAAGGCTGGATAAGCCAAACACTTTGGACGAAAAAGTCCAGTCTGTGAAGTCAAAAGCAAGTTAAGTGGAAATAACCACACTGACTATATTGATCTTCTATAATAAATAGTAGCCCAACGGAACTTAATGTCATATTAACCAATTACTTATTGTCCTTGCTTTTTTAGCCTCTAAGAGAATATTCAAAGATGCATATGGTGTCATCGAGCCATTTCTTAGGATGAACAGAATATATCATATATGATATGCATACAACTTGTACTTCAAAATCAAAGTCGACCTGACAGATAGCCGTACAAATAACACCATGAGCAAAAGGTATTCTAGAGATAAAGTATTAATTTTATAAACATACAGCAATAGATATCAAAAAATAATGTGAGCAGCCAGCAAAATTGAGAGACCTGCTGGCGATAGACAGAGACCTGACTCACAGCATAGCCTTGAACTTTGTCTACTGTAATTTGTTTTCTCTTACTTCCTTTACTAGCTGTTCGCGCAGCATTTTTAGGTGCTTTTGTTCGTCTTCCTTCATAGTATTCCATAGTTTGACAAGCTCAGGCTTCTTGTCTTTCTCTGTGTCGCGAATGTATTTTTCAACGGATGAATACAGAAAATCGGCCTTCTTTTCAATCTGAGTTATCACATTGAATGTCGAATCTTCAAGTAAGGCAGATTCTTTTGTTGTAGTTCCTTCTATCGTCTGTCCAATATGCGCCATAAAGACTAAAAGGAGTTACAGAATTTGCTTTGCCATTTGCAGTGCACCTCTCACAGTATGCTCCCCAGCTTCAAAGCATTCGATGCCGCGCTCCCTTAGCGCCTTACTAGTAAATGGGCCAATCGAAATCACCTTTGTGATGCTATCCAGCTGTAACTCATCTTTGGACACCTTGTCCATTATTTCAAGGAATGAGTTAACATTTGAGGCGCTAGTAAAAATAATCGCATCCATCCTTTTTTGTAACAAGAGATCATAAAATTCCTTCCATATGGGCTCGATGGCCCTTGTGCGCACGGTGTAGAGGAAAATTTCGTCAACTTCCATCCCAAGGCGGGTTAGGGCTTCGTTGGCAAAATCGTTTGCAGCACCGCTTCGGGGGATGATTATCTTTTTTCCGGCCGGCTCTATCCCCGATAGGAGGTCGACTAGTCCAAATGAAGAGAATTTTTCTAGTACCAGCCTGACATCTATGCCGTGCTCTTCAAGGCTCTGCTTTGTCTTTGGGCCTACTGCAATTACCGTAGTAGATTTTAGAACTGGTGCTATCTTATCGCGGGCAAGGTCAAAGAGGATGTTCACTGCCTGCGGGCTCATGAACGCACAATAATAGTGCTTTTTCTTGCGCAGTTTGTCAACGAACTCCTCTGCCACTTCCGGACCCTGTGGTACTATCTCTATTGCGGGAAGCGCTATAGCCCTGCCACCTTGCTCCCTTACCAGCTGCAAAAATTCTTTTGCGTCGTGTTCGCTTCGAGTTATTGCCAGGATTTTATTCTTTAATCCAGGCATTTCTGTCACTTTCTCTTGAACCAGTCAAGCTTATCGCTCAGTCCGGCGACTCTTCCTATCACGATTACTGCAGGAGGCTTGACATCTGCTTTTTTTGTAAGTTTTGCAATGGTACCAAGCGTACCCTTGACAATCCTCTGCTTGTCAGTTGTGCCACTTGCAACAATTGCAACCTTGATGCTCTTTTTCATTCCAGCCTTTATCAAATTGCGCGAAATCTGATCCAGCTCTCCAATGCCCATCAATACTACTATAGTATCGACCGCGCCGGCAAGCTTGTCCCATCTGACCACCAGCTTATCTTTTGTCGCATCTTCGTGCCCGGTGACTATGGCAACTGAGGAGGAGTACCGACGATGGGTAAGCGGAATACCGGCGTATGCGGGCGAGGCAATGGATGAAGTAATGCCGGGCACTATTTCAAACTCGATCCCGCGTTTGGTGAGATATTCAGCCTCCTCTGCTCCCCGCCCAAAGATGAAGGGGTCTCCGCCCTTGAGCCGTAGCACGGTCTTACCCTTTTTCGTGTATTTCACCATAAGATTATTTGTTCTGTCTTGATGTGTGGTGGGGTCGCCAACCATTCTGCCAACATAGGCTTTCTCAGATCCTGTAGGTATCTGGTCGATTATCTCCTTTCCCACCAGCCGGTCATATAGCACAATATTGCAGGTCTTCAAAAGTTCCATTGCCCGCAGAGTCATCAGCTTGGGATCGCCTGGACCGGCTCCGCAGATAAACACCTTACCCTTTTTCATAGTTTCTTGTTCCACTCGTCTACTGCTCTGCGCCAACCTTCTGCAAGATTCATGGCTCCCTGCTTTACTAGCATGTCTGCTACCGTGGAGCCCAGCTCTTCTGGCTTGCTTGCTCTGCCTACCTTTTTGACGTGAATGCTCTGCTTGCCGTCTGCAGAAAACACGCTTGAATAAAACGTTATCTTGTCATCGTGGGTTATTGCCACGGCTCCAAGTGGGAACCTGCAGCCCCCCTCCACCCTTTTTATAAGTGCTCTTTCTGCAAGCACTGCTATGCGTGAGCGGCGATCCTCCACCTGCCGAAGCATGCCAGCAAGCGTAGGCTGATCACTCCTGCACACGATCGCTATGGCTCCCTGGCCTGGCGCAGGTACAAAGTCTCTTATGCTAAAACGCTCGACAATAACATCCTTCATGCCTATTCTTGCAAGTCCAGCCTCTGCCAAAACCACTGCGTCGTACTCGCCACTTATCACCTTTTTCACTCTTGTTTCGACATTACCCCTTATCGGCCTGACATTAAGATCTGGCCTGGTTCTTGTCAGCTGCACAGCCCGCCTGAGGCTGCTTGTGCCAATGACTGAGCCAGGTAATAGATCTTTCAGTTTTTGTCCATTGTCGGTGACAAGAACGTCGTTTGGACTCCCCCTCTTGGGAATGCATGCCACCGAAAGATCATCTGATAGGTCTGGTGGGATATCCTTGAGGCTATGTACTGCAAAGTCAACCTCTCCTTGCTTGACTGCTTCGTTCACTTCTTTTTCAAAGATTCCCTTTTCGTCCATGGTAAAGAGCGGCCTCTTGTCAATATCGCCCTTGGTGCTTATCGGGATTACTTCAAAGCGTATTTCGGGGTGGGCCTTGCGTAAGGCGGCAAGTGCTATCTCTGTCTGCGCTATTGCAAGCCTACTACCTCTGGTTCCGACTCGTATCGTCTTCATCATTTCTTTATCTCATGAAATGCCTCGCCGTATGCCTCTACTGTCTTGTCAGTGTCGTCTTCAGTATGTGCGTACGATACAAAGCAGGTTTCAAACTGTGAAGGAGGGATGAAGACGTCTTGCTTTAGCAGCTCGTCAAACAATTTGCGGAACATTCTTGCGTTTGCCTTCTTGGCACCAGCTTCATCCTTTACCCTCTCGCTAGTAAAAAATAGCTGAAACATTGAACCTATTGAATTAACAGTGCAGTCAAGCTGCGCTCTAGTCAGCATATCTTTGATGCCGCCAACAATACTATCACATGTTTTGGCGATCTTAGGATATATCGCATTTTTGGCATCGATCAATGTTTCCAATGTAGCAATGCCGGCCGCTACAGACACAGGATTACCAGCAAACGTACTTGCCTGATAGACGGTGCCTGCAGGTGCAATCTTGCTCATGATCTCTTTCTTACCTGCGATTGCAGCTATTGGTAGGCCGTTGCCAAGAGCTTTTGCAAATGTGACGAGGTCTGGCTTGAGCCCAAAGAACTCGCTAGCGCCGCCAAGCGCAAGACGGAAGCCAGTGACTACTTCATCAAATATCAAGATAATATCGTTCTGCTCGGTTATTTTTCTCACTTCGTTAAGGTATCCCTTTTCTGGCAGCACAAGCCCAATGTTTGCAAGCACTGGCTCCATTATGACACAGGCAGTGTTACGGTTCTTTTCAATTGCGCGCTCAAGCTCAGCTGGGTTGTTGTACGGTACAACTTTAGTGTAAGCGGATGCCTCTTCAAGTATTCCTTCTGATGCAGGCATGCTAGCCATGCCTGATCCCGCCTTGACAAGAACATAATCATGAGCACCATGATATCCACCTTCAAATTTAATCACCCCTTTTCTCTTTGTAAAAGCGCGTGCAAGCCGGATGGCATGCATTGTGGCTTCAGAGCCGGTATTGACAAGACGCGCCATTTCTCCGCACGGCACAACCTGGCATATCATTTCCGCCAGCTTGATCTCGCACTCTGTAGGTACGCAATAGAGTGTCCCATTATCAAGCTGGGACCTGACAGCTTCAATTACCGAATAATAGCCATGCCCAAGAAGCATTGCTCCATAGCCCATACAGTAGTCAAGGTAGATCTGATGATCGGCAGTAGTAAGCTTGCTTCCGCGCGCGGAGGTAGCAAAGAAAGGATAAGGCTCGTAAAAGCGAACCGGACTGTTAACCCCGCCGGGCATGATTTTTTTTGCCTTGGCAAAGAGCTGTTCAGACTTCAATAGTGTATAGATCTCTACCAAGAGCTATAATAATTGTAATGCTAATTAACCGCAAATTGTAAGAAAACTGCATTGGTGACATTTTCCAGCATTATGGACGACCTGCATCTTAATATCAAACGCAACCACGACACCCTCGCGGCAGCGTTAAAGAAGAACCCCAACATGGCGTACCAGAAGGTAAATGAGCTTGCACAATTTGTCGGATCGCATTATAGCATCAATCTTCAACTGCACTTTCCAATACCAGGTAAAATCTCTGATCTTGACTCATATGGTACGGAAAACATCAGCCTGGTAGTTGACAAATTTCGCAAGGTTTTCCCTGTGCCAAGAGAGACGGTGAAACAAAAGGCAGTCGAACTCATAGGCAATAACGCTAATCCGAAGGATGCCTACACCTATGAAGGCAAAGAGGGCGCCAAGGTAACACTCATGCCCATAGGCAGTATAGAAGTTCTACCCGGCTCAATGCATTTTTGGTGCAAGATTGATACAAGGATCAGGTCGTACGGCGACTGGATGGTAGAGAATGTTTACTTTCCAAAGAATTCTTAAGTTGCTTACAGCGAGCTGCCGATAGATACTGACGGTACCCCAGACGCGCCCACAAGCTCGTACTGGTACAGCAGCTTGTCCTCTGCGTCATACACCTCTGCCTTGACTGGTAGCGGCATGTCGCGAACAACCCAGATTTTGCTCGTCACTTCTGCGAGCTTGTAACTGAGCACAAAAGAGTCAAAGGTCCCCGCCGGTGTATCCACACGCTCCTCGTTTGTCACCCTAACTGTCACTGAAGACGAGCCAACAAATATCGTATCCCACGGCGCGCCCACTACGAGATACTTGGGGCTTTCGCCGTATTCCATGTCACGGACTGCAAAAATCGATGCCAGTATATGCTCAAAGTAAGGCCTGAACGACTCGTCAAGTTGACCCTCCCGTGTAAGCTCTTTTGACATTATTAACGTATGGTTTACCAGTGGTTGGCCAGTGCCATTCGCGATCGTGAACCTGACGTTCCAATTTTCACCAGCCTGATCAAAGTTCATCGATACCCGCGCAGATTCAAGTGAGTTTAGCTCGCCCCTGGAAGTCAGGATATATTCCAAGGCCATTCCGTCCTGTATGTGATCGCCAACTTTCCAGATATCTGCCGCCGTGGGCGGGTTAAAGATGTCGGGTCTAGAACTTTGAAAGCCCCCACCGGCGGCAATAAGTGCAACGCTCACTCCAATACCCAATGTCGCGAATACGGCGGTCATGATTATCATCCGCCGGATGGCTCTTCGCCGCTTCCAAGA
The DNA here is from genome assembly GCA_036732945.1 of Nitrososphaera sp. Lineage (GTDB taxonomy): Archaea > Thermoproteota > Nitrososphaeria > Nitrososphaerales > Nitrososphaeraceae > Nitrososphaera. The sequence goes on from DAINBL010000027.1 coordinate 11,802, forward strand.
CACGATTCTGATTCAGTGATCTTGGTTATTTAAAATAGATTACTTGACTACTTCTTTTCAGACATGTCTGCTGTAACATACTCACCAATCTGGTTGTATATCTTTAGAAAGCGGTTACCCTTCTCGGTTGTCCGATAGATCTGCTCTCCTTCGATATATTCTAGCAGTCCGTTTTCTATCAGCACTGTCAGGTATTCCTTCAGCTGGGCATATGATAGAAAGGCCTTATACATAATCTTAGTTTTAGTGACACCACCATTTGCAGCTTCTAGAATTTGAGCAGTTATATCAGTTCTGCTTCTATATTTCATGGCTATCCTAGGTATTAACGTCTATAAAAGCATCTCGAAGTTTTATTGTAGAAGACTTTATTTAAGATAGAAGG
>DAINBL010000028.1:0-10804 GCA_036732945.1 Nitrososphaera sp.
GGTTCATACCAAGGCACATACTGCATCCTGATTCGCGCCATTCAAAGCCGGCCTCTTTGAAAACTCTATCAAGCCTAAGTCGCTCTGCAGCCGCCTTGACTTGTTGCGAGCCGGGCACCACCATTGCACGTACCTTTGGTGAGACCTTCCTACCCTTTACTACAAGCGATGCCTCCAGCAAATCTTCAAGCCGCGAGTTTGTGCAGGATCCAATAAATATTCTGTCAAGTTTTATGTCTGTAATTTGCGTTCCTGGCTCCAGAGCCATGTATTCAAGCGCGCGGGTTGCAGCCTTGAACTCATTCTCATTTCCCTTGGAAAATTGGTCTGGGTACGGCACGGTATCAGTAATGCCTACCACCATCCCCGGATTGGTTCCCCAGCTAACCTGTGGTGCAAGCGCACTGACATTGAAGGTGATGGACTTGTCGAACTTGGCATTTGGATCCGTCTTCAGGTCCTCCCAGTATTCTACTGATTTTTCAAGTTGCTCGGCCTTGGGCGCGTAGCGTCTCCCCCGGATAAAGTCAAATGTCGCTTCGTCAGGTGCTATGATGCCAGCCCTTGCACCTGCCTCTATCGACATGTTGCATATAGTCATTCTGTTCTCCATTGAAAGATCGGATACTGTTTCGCCACGGTACTCAAGCACCGTGCCGCTACCGCCGGCAGTGCCGATAGTTCTGATGATGTAGAGTATGATATCCTTGGCGGTGACGGCATGTGGGTTTTTGCGCTTCCCTTCGATATTTATTGCAAATGTCTGAGGCTTGTCCATCCATATAGTCTGGGTGGCAAGAACGTGCTCTACATCACTTGTCCCGATCCCAAGCGCAAAAGCGCCAAAGGCACCATGGGTTGAAGTGTGGCTGTCACCACATACGATCGTGGTGCCTGGCAGAGTCAGCCCAAGCTCCGGTCCAATGATATGCACGATCCCCTGATCTGGGCTGTGCATATCAAATAGCGTTATACCAAACTCCTTGCAGTTTTGAGCAAGCGTCTGGATCTGTATCGATGATATCTGATCTATAATTGGAAGCGACCTGTCGCTTGTCGGAACATTGTGGTCCATAGTGGCAAAAGTCAGATCTGGCCGCCTGACGCATCTTTTGCTCATCCGAAGCCCATCAAAAGCCTGAGGTGAGGTCACTTCGTGAATCAGATGACGATCGATATATAACAATGATTGACTGCTCTCCTCCTCCTCCTCTTTTTGATATACTATATGAGCGTCCCAGATCTTGTCAAATATTGTTTTTGGCTGCAAGCTGATTAGAGTAAAATATCTCACAAGAGGAATATAAAACAAACAAACGGCTAGACAGGCAGATAGTTTTAAATCAGGTGGCTTCACTCAATTTTACAGATGTACCCTCACGACAAGAGATATCCCGATTATATTGCCGACCAGATAAAGAAGGGAACCACTACCTGTGCCCTAATATGCAAGGACGGTACAGTGCTTGCTGCGGATACACGTGCAAGCGCAGGCTTCTTTATCGCCGACAGGCATGTGATGAAGATCCAGAAGGTCGACCGTCATCTGGCAATGACTATAGCCGGCGGTGTGGCAGACGCGCAGAACCTAGTCGACATTATGCGTTACAATTCCAACCTCTATAGACTCCAAAACAAGGAGCTGATGCCAATCAAGTCTGCTGCAAGGCTATGCTCAAATGTGCTTTTCAACCAACGATTTTTCCCATATTATGTCCAGATAATAATGGCAGGCTGGACGGAAAAAGAGGGTAGTCAAATCTACAACATAGATCTGTTTGGCTCCATGACAACAGAGAAGTTCATCTCGACTGGCAGCGGCTCTCCTGTTGCATACGGTTACTTGGAATCAGAGTACAAGTATGACATGAGCGTAAATGACGCTTACAAGGTAGCAATGCAAGCGATAGCAGCTGCTATTAGGAGAAATGCAGGAACCGGCGACAGCATCAATGCCGTCATTATCGATAAGGATGGCTACCGCGCGCTGACAAAGGAAGAAAAGGCCGAAGTAGGCGTAGTCTTCTAATCACCACTTACAATAGTCAATGCTTGCGTTTAAGTCAGAACTTACAGATGTAAAGAAAATCACATGTGCAGGCTATGACTGCCACCACAGTCATACTATGAACAGCGACATATCTAGTTCCGAAAAAATTTTCTCACATACTGACATCAATGTAGTGGTAGGCCATTATATGTAATAAATTTCAACCCCCAATAACTCCTTTTCTTCTTCACCCTGGTATTTTTGATAACATCAAACTAACCTAGAATTGCCAGCTATGATCTACACATGTCTTGCACTCATTTGCATGCAGCAGCCTTAGGCAAGAGGACTTTTGAACCTTCTTCTTCTTGTGCACTAGTTGACTTCTTCCTGGATATAGATATATTATGGCATTATGCTAGTGCTATATTTCCTTGGAACTAGGAGGTATAGTTATAAAATTCATGTATTACATACTGCCAATATCTGTTAGTTCATTCATAAATAGGCTGGTATCAAGCCTTGAGAACCTAGATAGGTTTATTGCAGCTCCGGGCTGCATTATTTCTCGAATATATTTGCCGGCTTCTAATTGCTCCCACCATCTCTCTCCAAACCTACTCTGTAGGTGATGATCCAACTCAACAGCGCGAACTGCAGCAATGAGATAGCTTGGCACATACATTATTGCGTCTGGCAGTATGTGGTGTAGCATCCAGTATTCACCGGGCATTTCAAAGCCAGTGTAGTCCTTTATCAGTCTTGCATATACATCGCTTGCCTTTTCCATTGACAATTTCTCATGCCAAAACTCGGCCTTCATTAGTGAATTGGCAGTGTAAAGCGTGACAAAGAACAGATCCATGAACTTGTTCCTTGTCTCGATCTCTCCAAGAATCTGGTTGTTCTTAATTCCAAGCGATGACAAATATATCTTATTCTTTGTCAGCCGCTCCAGGAATATTGAGAATATCTCGGCTATACCCATTGAGAAATTGTAGCGATTCCAATATTCTGCCTGCGCGTTTATTGAAGATGCATGTACTGCATGTCCCATTTCATGATAGCACCCCTGCAGGTCAAAATAGGGGCTTTCACTTTTGTACAACACCCTGATATCATTTGGCACCTCTACAAAGAAGCATATCGGTGAGGGGTACTTATTCTTCCTGTGTTCCGTATCGATGTAGATTGAAGACAGATCAAATTGCATTGTCGCAAGAGTGCGTCTGACTTGCTCTACGGGGTTAACAGCGACAAACTCTTTTTCAAGATCGGCATGTATCCTGTTGCGGAAAAAATAAAAATCATCATAATATTCTGCTTTCCGCCCAAGCACCTTTTTCGAGACAGCTTGAAGCAATTCTTGAAAGGGTTTTTTTGCCTGCCTCCCCATAGACTTCACAAAATCTATCAAATTGGAGTAGGAGATCTTTTCATTCTCGAGGTAGCCATCTAAAGGAGTCAATTTGTTGTCAGAGTATTGGCGGTAAATTCTTTCCATCTGGTCAAAGCGCTCCTTGATAACAGGTGAAATGTATCTTGTCTTTGAAATGAATTCGTCAAATACATGTTTGCGCCTTTTCGAATCTTTCTCAATACTGTTGAATTGACGCCATGTGCTCCAGTTGACCGGAGCTCTGGCAAAGCGGTAGTGCGAAGAAATAATCTTTTCATTGCGTAAATTGTACAGCTTGAGTTCAAGCTTTTTAGTTGAAGAATCTGCGATGTTTTCGAGCGAGCTTAGAAACAACTCCCTTGGTTGCGAAAAGAAGTCGACAAATGTCCCTGCACTAATAGTCCTCATTTCTGCAAGCCGCTCTATCATGCGTTCACTATATGAGAGACCTGCATGTTGCTTATAACGCTCGTCCATTTCCGCGATGTAGATCTGCTCGTCGAGCTGGCACCACTGCTTTAGGTCCATATGGCTTGGAAATGCAGCCTATCCAATTTTAAGTTTCATAATACAAGAACAATATGTATGCATGAGATAGTAGTGGTTGTAGTAGACGAAATATCCATAACGACAGCAGACGGGTAATAGAATAGAATCAGCAGGTACACTGAGAAAAAATCGTTGGAGTCAAAAATTGCGTTCAAGATCTTTTTCTTGCATCAATCAAAAAAATCCCCGAGCACCGACAAAGCAGAGTCTGAGAAGATGAAGGTAGCTGGAAAGACTATCTATATATGCCGCTACTGCAACATCAGAGCACCTAGCTGCAATAGTAGATCATTCTTCTTTTTGGGGGTACACATCATCGCCATTATAGCAATCGAGGTGCCTCGATTTTTCCATCCAAAATTGGCACTGACGCAGAAGTGTGATTATTCACACTACTAAAAAAAGAGAAAAGTGTGGGGTGTCTGCTTACGCGCCAGCCATGCCATTGCGCAGCTCTACACCTTTATGATCGTCGGCTTGCTCTAAAGCAGCGGCCTTGTGCATTTCTGACAGAGCACAACCCATCTGGGCTTCTGGCTTTCCTCTTCTCATTAAGCCGCGGTAGAGGCCTGCTTCTAGAGTCTGACCGTGAGCCTTCTCCCATTCTTCGACTGGGATGCTATACTTCTTCTGGATTCTATCGCGGTACCATTCGGGGATGACATTGAACGCACAGAATGGGATGATTCTGAGGTCTGGAGTGAGATAGTGGATGTCACACCTCTGTAGCCTTTCAAGATCCTCGTTGTACTTGTCTTGGAAGTGCATCATCCCAAGGAAGAGTGACCGCACATGCCATGAGCCTACAGAGTCAAAGTTGCGCTTGAGCAGAATGCTCGAGAACATTCGTGCCAGATCTAGGCCTCTTGGCTGCTTATCTTTGTTGACAAATTGCTTTAGCTTACGGACTACTTCAAGCAGCGCCCAGTACCTATTGGCACCCGACTTGATCTCGTCGGCCTTTTCTTCAAAGTATTCAAGGACTCCCTTGATGTCAACAAATGATGTAAGAGGTATTAGCTTTTTCGTATCCCTGTCTTCAAATACATAGGTACCTGCACCACAGGCAAAGTGTATCGACAATTCATACTTAGGCTTCTTGCTGAACGCCTCAATCACATTTGTCATGGGCATGCATGAGGGAACTGGAAACCACGCGTCTTTTGAAATTTCACCATTAGTCTGCTCTTCGATTCTTTCAATGCAGTCTGGAATTGTAATTCGGTATTTTTCACGCTCTTTCTTTGTCATCCTGCCGGTAAGGGACACAGGTTGGAAGTTGACTGCGTGAACCACATCTAGGTTCTTCTGGGCGTATCCGATGATTTCACCAAGCTCGTGATCATTGATCGACTTGATGACTGTTGGGACGAATACTACAGTCATTCCACACTTTCTTGCCGATTCCAATGTATATGGAATTTCCCAGTGATTCTTGGGGTTGGTCCTTGGACTAACGCCATCGAATGAAAGATAGAGGTTGTTGACACCTGCCATTCTTACCTGGCGCATCGTTTCTGGTGACATGGCCAATTTTATACCGTTGGTGTTAAGTTGGATATGGTCGACACCCTCTTCCTTCATTATGTTGATTATTTCATTAATATCATCACGGAGCATTGGCTCACCGCCTGTGATCTGAATAGAGTTGCCTGAAATCGGCTTTTCCGCCTTGAGAGTCTTCATCATAGCCCTTACCTGCTCCATGTTTGGCTCATAGAGGTAAGCGCCTTCAAGACCCTTCTTGACGTAAAAGAAGCAATACCAGCATGTCAGGTCACATCTGTTGGTGATGATCATGTTGGAAAGCCCAGAATGGGAAAGGTGGTTCGTGCAAAGCCCACAGTTGTTGGGGCATGAGCACTTGTCTATCATGACGTTTGGTGCGTGTGCGCCCTTGCCATCCATCCAATACGTACTGAACTTCTTATACATTTCATATGAGCCAAAGTATAGCTCTTCGCACTCACCGTGCGTCGGGCATGTCTTTGTCATAAAGACCTTACCCTCTCTTTCAAAGACCTCAGCATCCAGAATCATATTGCAGTCTGGACAGATGCTTTGTGTGAATCGGATTGTGCGTCTAGCGCTCACGGTTTTGTTAGACATGTTCGAAATTTGGATTAAGTCCATACTACTGCTACCTTTTTGAACACAATCTTGGCTTTGATATAAAGCTAACTTGCTTATTCCTACGGTGATGAATAGGTTTATAATCACATAGGATTTGCGAGGAAGCAATCAAGATCTACATTCAAGTAATGTGGATCTCTGTTCTGATCTTGAGAGAGTACAATCCTTTTCAACCTACCAGCTATGGGTGTAACACTTTATTGAGAAGCGCACATACATTTAAAAAGCAAAAAATATACTACAGTGCCCAGTTTGAGAAGAAGTGAGCATTAGCGACAGGTCAAGGAAGGCGATGGAAAACCTTGGCTTGACAGGTTATGAGATACGTGTTTACCTTTCACTGCTTGACACCGGCTCGATGACTGCCGCAGACATTTCTAAAAAATCAGGGGTTCCATACTCGAAGATCTATGAGGTGCTCAACAGCCTGGAAGAGAAGGGGTGGCTTGAGTCTGGCAGCTCTAGACCGCAAAAGTTTTTCCCCAAGTCGCCCTCGACAGCTCTTGGAATCATGAGGACGCGCCAAGAGAACAACTTCCGCGAGAGCCAGAGCACTATCGTAAACGAGCTGATGCCAATGTATACAAAAAGCGGCATAAAGGAGAGACCTGAGATATGGGTCGCAAGGGGAGTCTACAATATAATCGCCAAGGTCAATGAGATAATTCAGAACGTGCAGCAGGAGCTGCTGGTCGCGCTACCATTTGTTGCGGTGGACATAGCCAAGCCACTCCAGCCAGAGCTTAGGACGCTGCATGACAGGGGAGCGGTCAAGATAAACATCCTTGCATCTGCCAAGATAAGCTCCGACACGATGAAGGCACTATCAAGGGTGGCAGAAGTTAGACTCAAGGATGGTCTTTTTGGAGGCGGGATCATAGGGGACGCAAAACACGTCGTCATACTTCTTGGAGAGGGCACAGGTGAGAACGGCAGCTTTGAACCGATAGCTATTTGGGCTGACCACGCAGGCCTTGCAGGCTTTGCAAAAGGTTACTTTCAGTACCTATGGGAAGACTCTGGCGAGAAGAATAAACAATCTAGGTAAAAACGGCGTTATACACATCAGATAAGGTTAATACAGTTTGGCGAGAACAGAATAACCGTCTTGGAGTCTGCCGTTGCAAGGAAAAAGCAGCAAGTGACCAAAGATGAAGAGCTTTATGTTGGTACAGCAGAGTCTGAGCATATTGAAATGTACCTGAAAGCAATATGGTATATCCGCGAAAGAGGGAAGGAAGTTAAAGTAAGCTCAATAGCCAAGCTTCTAAACGTCACTCAGCCCTCTGTCGTCCAAATGCTCCGGAAGCTGAACAGATCCCAACTTGTGCACTACAGCAAAGGTAGCGTGGAAATGACCAAAGAAGGAGAACACATTGGCAAGAAGATGATGCGAAATACCAGACTGCTTGAGGTCCTAATGAAGGACGCTCTCAAAATAGAGGTAGACGAGGAGATGATCTGCGGGATAGAACACCATATGAAGGATCTGTTCACAGATGCACTGTGCACGCTTTTGAAGCACCCGCAGAGGTGCCCTCACGGCCACGAAATTCCAAAGGGCAAGTGCTGTTCGTAGGTTTTTATTCTCGCAATCCCTCATTCTTAGCGTGGACAAGCGATGACTAGATAGCCCTGCTGACTCGGTGAAGGAGATCTTGAGTAAGGAGTTTGTCCACTCTTTTACGTCTCACAAAACTTGATAAATGGCTAGGTGGCTTTTATATATCTACATTGGTTAAGATAGAAACTACAGCTTCATTGGAGAGCTTTAGAAAGTTTATCATCATAAGCACCTGCAGGTCCTTCATACCAGAAAGTTACCTGCGCGATTACGAAGTGTTTCCAGAGCGCGAAGAGGGCCCTGGAGCAATTTATATTGAAGCTGCCGATAAGGTCACACTAAAGAAAATAAGGGAGATGACTTTTGTAAATGCAAAAGAGATCCTTGGCATCATTTATTCATCAAAGAGCGGCAACACTCAGCTAAAGTGGAGGCAGACTCGCAGGCGAATAGGCAAGGTCCAAGGCTTTGCATCGCCAAATGCCCTAGTCAATTTAGTGGAGTCAGGTGTGCTGACACAGGAATGGGTTGACAATTATTTGAAATTGATCCAAAACCAGCAGCAGCAAGGGCAAGATCCATCTTCTGCTGTAACTGCAAGCGAAAAGACAGTATGATAGTAAAGCCAAGCGGCACATCAAACAATGCTTTTTTTATAATCCCTGAAGATGCAGATGACCTCTTTACCTTGCGCCGTATCGTAGAGAAGGGCGATCATGTCATTGCAGACAGTACTCGTCTAATCAAGCAGGTCAAGGAATATGGCCGGCCTGACAAGGGCGAGCGCGTCAAGGTGCGTGTTGCTATCAAAGTAGAACAGAGCAATCTCGACTCGGCAGTTGATAGGCTTAGGATATCTGGCATCATTATAGATACAGATAACGAGATGGTGCCAAAAGGAACTCACCACTCGCTTTCTGTACATACAGGCGACATGGCAACAATAGACAAGGGGAGAAGGTGGCAGGATGTTGAGCTTAGGATGTTAAAGCGGTCTGCCAGCAGCTTGAGCTTTATTCTGGTAGCAATTGATACGCAGGAAGCAGCCGTTGCCAAGGTGTCTGGTACGCATGTCAAAGTGATCCCAAACATCTATTCTGGCCAGAGCGGTAAGCGCTATCAGACGAAAAACCCTAACATTGAGACCTACTTAATAGACATCGCCAAGACTGTTTCTTCAATAATTAGTGAAAATGACAAGGTCATTATATTTGGTCCAGGGGAAAGTAGACGCAGATTCTTCAATATATTGGTGAGCAGGCAATTTGTTCTAAAAGACAAGGTGCAGATTGTTGATGGTATGGATGTTGCAGGTGAGGATGGGATATTTGTATTCCTGCGCTCAGCAGCAATGAAGGAAGTCATGAGCACAAGCAAGCTTGCTGAGGTGTCTTCAATGCTAGACAGGGTAATGCTGATGGTGAACAGAGGGGAAGCAAAATTTGCGATGGGGATGAACGAAGTGTCAAATGCGGCTGCATTGAAGGCAATAGAGGCAGTCGTATTCTCAGATTTCATCTTCAGGACCGCAAATGAAGAGGAGATAGTCAAACTACTCAATTTGATTGAAAGCTATGGAGCAAAGATGTTTGCTGTTGACTCATCGACGGATATTGGCCTGCGTGTCTCGTCGCTTGGCGGCATTGTTGCCCTTCTTCGCTACGCGATACATTGATTCTGCAGCGAGCCATGACATATAGGGCTTTGATACACTGCTCATTTTGAGCTCCACTATCTCTGGCACTTTATATGGATGAAGCCTTACAATTTCAGCCTTGAGCTTTTTTGCTGATTTTGAACTTGCTTTGAAAAGCACAAGGAATTCATGCTGATCCTCTATCTTTCCATGCCAAGAGTAGATCGAACGGATCTTGGTAAAATTAACACAGGCACACAACTTTGCGCTGACGACATGGTTGGCAACCTCTGCAGCCAACTCTTCGCTTGGAAACGTTGACAGTATTATGATTCCAGTGCTAGGCATATTTCACATATATAGCTGATAATGCAATTAAAATTATTCTTACACTGTTTCGCAGAGCGGGTTTGCCTTTATGACTATAAACTCCTCGTTTGCCCTATTCTTGGACATTACTTTTTCAAAGTCCGTTTTGGAGCAGGCAATGACGATAGTTGTCTTGTCTGTGTGATATAGGTCAAATGTTTGACCTTGGTGCCGCTCTACATCGCTAATATAGTCCTTGACCTTTGTCTCAAATGACGACAGCAGTTCTATCTTGTCGCCTCTCATTTCATGCGGGTCAAGCGTCCACGCTATCGCCACTTTTGTTCTGCTGGCCTTAAGGTCACGCTTTTTCAGAGTTGCTCGTATCTGGTCGATAAGAAACTTGACATATCCATCTACGCCCTTAATGCTACCGTTGACCAGATACATCAGCGGTCCTGTGCCATCAAGCGATGATCCTATTATTCTGAGGTCATATAGCCCGCTTGTCACGTCGTCTATAAAGAGGTCGGCAAATGTGCTGCGCATCAACTCACTGCGGATATTACTATCAGTGGCTTTCTTGCAGATTTCAAGGATGCTGGCCATCCCAGAGTAATGGCTCAATGTCTTTATGACGTGTACCAACTCGGCTGAATTGACATCCACAAAGTTCAACTTGCGACGCGTGTCCGGGTCGTAGAGCATCTTGGAAATATGATTGTCGTGCTTAGATTTGACCGATCCTATCAGCGTCTCAGAGCCGGCTGCAGAAATAGCACTCATGGGGAGGTAATAATACGATACATCCCTCTCAACAGCCATTCCTGTCATATGCTCAATAAGTGCAATGTTTTCATTGTTGCCACCGACTCCTGTCGGAAGCATATAGATTAGAGAAGCGCCCCGCTTGAGGGCCTTGATCGCGTCCTTGAACTTTGTCATAACGTCACTTTTGACGTCTGGGCCAACCTTTCTTATTCTGGGAGCAAAATAGACATATGAAGCATTGCTTATTGCAATATCAATAGGCTGTAGGTCAAGGAGGGGTTCGTCTTCCATAAGCGAGCTTACGTTTGGGTACGTCCTTGCGATATCCGGCTTGAGCAAAATGGCCATTCTGACCGATTCATCGATTAATGAAACCTTGGAGCCGTTGATAGCTATCGAGGAAGCTATTCTATATCCTTCAGTGCTCAAGCCATATACCGCCACAGAGGCAGT
>DAINBL010000028.1:10904-12064 GCA_036732945.1 Nitrososphaera sp.
GGAAGAAGAGGAAGAAGAACTAGCAGCACTCAAAGTGTAGATTGAACTCCCCCTTTCATCCCTCCCTACATACCTCACGTGGTCTACAAAAGGTTTTTCCAATGGCTTTCCAGCTAGATTGTATATTTGAAAATCTGGTTTGACATTTTGACACCTAAGCAGGTAATGTTTTTCAGGCGCGCCGTCACCTTGCTACATAATTCTGGCCATGAGGTGCTCTGCACCTCAAGAAAATACAGGGAAGCAGTTGAGCTTGCCAAGATTAAAAAGCTCGGCCTTACGCTCGTCGGAAGCCACGGCGGGGCAGATAGGTATGATAAGCTGCGCGAAGGCGCTCGCAGGACATACGAGCTGGCCGAAGTCGTAAAGGAATTTGGGCCAGACGTGGCAGTTACCTTTTCATCACCAGAAGGCTCGCGTGTAGCTTTTGGCCTTGGAATCAGACATATTGGATTTAACGACTCGCCTCATTCAGAAGCTGTTGCAAAGCTTACGATACCCCTGACAAGCAAGCTATATTGCCCTTGGGTGATACCATACTCTGAATGGTCGGGTTACGGCATAGCAAAGAAAAACATTGTGCATTACAGAGCGCTTGATCCGGCGGCGTGGCTCAAGCATCATGAAGATGACATAAAGGAAGTCAAACAGGATAAAAAGAAGATGATGGTCCTTCTTCGACTCGAGGAAAGCAAGGCATCATACATTGCAGACAAGAAGGTCAGTACTACAAAAATGATAGATAGCTTTGTAAGTGAATTATGGCAGTCAGCCAACATTTTAGTACTCTGCAGATATGAAGACCAAATATCTGAAGTAGAGTCACGCTATGGAAACAAGGTGCAAGTGCTAAGAGATGTAGTTGACGGCATCACCCTCATAAAATCTACACAGCTTTTTGTCGGGGCAGGCGGCACAATGACTGCCGAGGCAGCGCTCCTAGGCAAGCCTACAATATCGATAGCACCTATCCAATTTTATGTGGACAAATACCTTGTCAAATCAGGGTTAGTTAAGAGAGCAAGCAACTCCAGATCGCTTGTAAGGCTTGGAATGAAAATGATCTCTGACGAACGGTACATACAGATGCAAAAGAAGAGGGCAACGCGGATCCTTGGAAGGATGGAAGACCCCACAGAGAGGATGATTAATGCCTTAAG
>DAINBL010000029.1:0-11736 GCA_036732945.1 Nitrososphaera sp.
TGAACCGAGCAGTGAGGAGGGTGGTGGTGATGAGGATGAGGAGGAGGAAGAATAGTAGGGGGACAGTGGATCGTGGATAATAGCTAATCCTCTTTCAACTTTTTCTGTATCATCTCTAGCGCAACCTTTGGGTCTGCCTTGCCTTTTGTGATCTGCATCACCTTGCCAAGCAAAAAGTTTGCAACATTGGCATTGCGTCTTGCATCCTGGACTGCTGCCTGCTCCGTCTTGAAGACTGACTGAACTGCCTGTGCCAGCATACTCACATCATCAATTCTACTGGCATGCATCCTTGTTGCCAGTGCAGAAGGCATCTCGCCTGTCCTTACTATTTGACCAAGGATCTGCTTGGCAGTGGTCCTGTTTATCATATTCTGATCTACCAGTCTTGTGAGATCCGCAATATGCTCGGGTCCTACCTTGACGCCTGCAAACAGCGAGTGCTCTTTCTCCTCATCATCTTCTTCTTTTTTCTGCCGCTCGTCTATAAAGCTCATAAGATCAGTCACTATCCAGTTGGCTATCTCTTTTGGCGAGAAGTATATCACAAGAGTGGATTCGAAAAAATCAGCAAGCTCCTTCTTCCCTATTAGCACTTGTGCAATGTGGGCTGACAGGCCATATTTTGACATAAAACGCTCCTTGCGGGTGTCTGGAAGCTCAGGCATAGATTGCAGGATAAATGAAATAAACTCGCTTCCAAGCACTACCATCGGGATGTCAGGCTCTGGGAAGTAGCGGTAGTCTTGCTCCTCTTCTTTTGTCCTGGACTCCTTTGTTACTTTCCTTGCATCGTCCCAGTGCCGCGTCTCTGACCTGATTTCGATCTCGCGGGATACCATAGTTCTCTGCCTTGTGATTTCATAGCGCAATGCCTTTTCTACATCGGCAAAAGAGCTGATGTTCTTTATCTCCACCTTATTGCCACCGTCTACCGATACATTGGCATCGCAGCGCACAGATCCTTCAAGCTTTGTGTCGCATATACCAAGGTGCTCTATTATCGAAGTTATCTTGTCAAGGAACATCCGCACATCCTTTGGGTCGACGAAGTCCGGCTCTGTCACTATCTCAACAAGTGGGACGCCGGCTCTGTTGTAGTCGATCAAGACATAAATGCTAGTATCCATACTACCGCTCGCGTATACAAGTCTACCAGGATCTTCTTCAAGCTGCACTCGTTTTATCCTTGCGTCCTTGCCATTACCATACTCCAGTTTGCCGTCTACACCAATGCTCGTTATGCTGTACGCGTTGTACTGTGTCAGCTGGAAGTTCTTGGGCAAATCAGGATAAAAATAGTTCTTGCGGTAGAATGCTATTTCATCTGGAAACTTGCAGCCAAGCGCAAGTGTGATCATTGCGGCAAACTCAACAGTCTTTTGGTTCAAAAGCGGTAATGTTCCCGGCAGTCCTGCACATATAGGACAGATATTCGCGTTTGGAGCTTTTCCCCTATAGTCCGAACTGCATCGGCAGAACAGCTTGCTCTTTGCGCCTGTGAGCTGGCAATGAATTTCAAGCCCTATCTTTGTAGTAGCCATCACAGCTCAGGGCTCCTTTGCACTTTTGCAGCTTGCTCAAACAAATATGCCACATCAAGCATCGTCTGTTCGGCAAATTTGTCTGCCATTACCTGCAAACCCACAGGCAAGCCGTCAGCAAAGCCGGCAGGAACCGACATTGCAGGCATGCCAGTAAGATTCGCTACAACTGTGTCAATGTCGACAAGATACATCTTGAGTGGATCGTCTATCCTTTCACCTATTTTGAAGGGAAGTATGGGCATGGTAGGTCCTATCAAGACGTCATAGCTTTTGAAAAGGGTTTCCATCTCACGTTTCAGAAGTGATCGCACCTGGTGCGCCTTCAGATAATACTTGCCGTAATATCCTGAAGAGAGCACATACGACCCAACAATTATCCTCCTCTTTGCCTCCTCGCCGAAGTTGCTGCGTGCCCTAGCAAAATAACTGTTCCATTCGTAGCCTTCAGGGTTCATGTCAAAACCGTAGCGGATGTTATCATAACGTGCGAGATTGCTACTTGCTTCAGCAGTTGCGATTGTATAGTAGGAGGCAAGTGCATACTGCACTGAAGGAAGGGACACTTGTTCGCACTTGCAGCCCTGCTCCTCCAACGTGTCTGCAGCTTTGTAGATCATGTTGGATACTGCAGGGTCTGCACCTTCAGTGAACTCCTTGACAAGACCGGCACGTAACCCTTTTCTTACTTTAAGTGAATATGTAGGTTTGCTGCTGTTGGTCGTAGTGTGATCGTTTTCATCGGACCCGGCAATCACATTTAGAATTGAAACTACGTCTGATACTGTTCTTCCAACAGGCCCTATCTGCTCTAGGCTGTTTGCATAGGATACAAGCCCAAATCTGCTCACAAGGCCGTATGTGGGTTTGAGTCCAACTACGGAACAAAAACTGGCGGGACATCTGACGGAGCCTCCTGTGTCTGAACCAAGCGATGCGGCGCATTCGAGTGCGGCCACACTGGCTGCGCTTCCACCTGACGAGCCACCTGGGACCCTGCTGATATCCCAAGGGTTCCTAGTGGGACCACGTCGGCTAAACTCTGTAGTAGAACCCATTGCAAACTCATCGAGGTTTGCCTTGCCGATTACAATTGCATCAGCAGCCAACAGTCGCTTGATCACTGTTGCATCGTACGCAGGTACATAACTTTCAAGCATCTTTGAGGCGCATGTAGTTTTCATCCCTTTTGTGCAAATATTGTCCTTGATGCTCACAGCGACTCCTGCAAGCGGACCACTTTGCTCGCCATCTCTGATCTTTCTATCAAGCCTGAGCGCTCTATCAAGTCCTTCTTCCTTGTTGAGTGTAACAAAGGCGTTTACCTTGGGTTCTATTTTTTCAATCCTTTCAAAGAGATGAGAGATATATTCCTCAGCAGAAAATTCTCTGTTTTTGATGCCTTCAATGACCTGCCTGGCCTCAAGGGTATAGAGCGGCAATTCAGACCATCCTTGGACCTTTCACAAAGCCGTCCTTTCTGTATCCTGTTCCAAGCACAGCGTCTTCGAAATTCTGTGGAGTATCTTTCCGAAGTTCTGAAAATTTCTTTTTCATCGCTAGCGGTTTGACCTGCTCAAGTGGTATTGTGTCCAGCTTGTTCAAGTAGCTGATTATGTCTTCTATCTGTGCAGTATAGCGCTGTAACTCTACATCTGACATCTCAAGCTTTGCAAGCCATCCAAGATGCTTTACTTCTTCTCTTGTAACTACCATACTATCATGGCGCCAGCCTATCTATGTCTCTTGGATAAAGTGTAACGTCGCGGATATTTTCGACCTTTGTTAACGCCATCATGAGCCGCTCAAGGCCAAGACCAAAGCCAGCGTGTGGTGGAACCCCGTAATCAAATACCCGTAGATGGTAGTCAAATGCCTCATGCTTTAAGCCCTGCTTTGTCATGCGCTCTACCAGCTGATCTTTGTGGTTTATTCTGGTGCTGCCTGATGAGATTTCAAGTCCGCCACACATCAGATCAAAGGATTCGCATATCCTGCTGTCTGCAGCGCTTGGTTGGATATAGAACGGCTTGGTAGAAGTTGGCCAGTCAATTATGAAGTAAAAGTCATTGAGGCGCTCGTGCAGTATGCTCTTCATAATCTGTGGCGAAATGTCATCTCCCCACTGTATGCGCTCGCCAGCCTCCTGCAATCTATCGATGATGTCAGAATAAGTGTATTTTGAAAACGGTAGTTCCATGGACGGTAACTCAAGCTGTAGATATCCCAGATCATCTTGATTCTTTTCTTTTGTTGTATCAACAATCTTTAATATCATTCGTTCAAGCAGCGACATGACATCATTATAGTCAACAAATGCACGCTCGACATCGATTGATATTGCTTCTGACAAATGTCTGTTGGTGCGGGAGGGCTCTGCACGAAAAATAGGCCCGATCTCAAAGACACTTTCAAATGCCATTGTTAACTGTTCTTTGTATAACTGTGGGCTCTGCGCAAGAAACGCTTCTCTGTCATAATAGAAAATTGGAAAAAGTGCTGCCCCGCCTTCTGTTGCAGTGGCTATCATCTTTGGCGTGTTCACTTCAATGAATCTCTGCTCTGAGAGGAAGGCCCGGACAGAATTGAGTACGGTCTGACGTATGCGAAATATCGATCCAAGATAATTGCGACGTAGATCAACTGCACGAAGATCAAGCCGTGTATCAATGCCTACAGTTGACGTCCTGCTCTGAACAAGGAAAGGCGCCGCCTTTTTTGCTATTGAAAATACCTTGATCTCAATTGGCACTATTTCAGCGCCGTTTGGGACCTTTTCCTGCGGCCTCACCTTTCCGCGTACACCAATAGAGCTGTGCTCCTTGACCTCTTTGGCCAATTCGAAAAGCGAATCACTGCATTCACTCTTCTTTACTGTGATCTGGATTTCACCGTACATATCCCTTAATATGATAAACTGGATGTTGCCGTGATCTCTTATACTGGCTACCCAACCCATGATAATGACTTCAGCATCTCCTACGGAGAGGGCTATTTCCTTGGAATAATGGGTTCTTCGCCAATGTCTTAGATCTTCTTCCTGCAGCAATTCGCCCAATTAAACAGGGGTATATCGAAGAGGTTAATTTAACCTTACCAGCATCGGTATGCTGGCTAGGAGCAATCGAATATGCTACTAGCACAGGATTTCTGTTGCAATGCTGTCGAGCACTCTCCTGACGGCTTGCTTTTTGACAATGCCAGTCACAAAGTGAGGCTTGCCTCCACCCCGGCCATCAGTGTCGGCAAATTGCTTGAACATTTTGTTCAAGTCAATCTCTTTCATTTTTTCATTGCAAGCGAATACTATGTTTGCTCTTTCATCAGAGATGTTCGCAAGAAGGACTAGAGTGTTTGGATTGATAATTATTTCACCTGCAAATTCTTGAAGTTGCTCATCTGATAGGTTTTCAAATATCCCTTTTAGAAGCGTTATGCTACCACTTCTGACCGGCTGTATACCGACTAGCTTTTCTCTGCTAAGCGCTTTTAACTTTCTAGTATTAATTTCATTTTCACATCTGAGCTTGAGTGCAGTACTTTCAATAGTGTTGATGTTGGCTCTAAGCTCATTGCAAACTCTCAATAGCTTGGACGACAAAGCGACAGCTGTATCCTTGGCTTGGCGGCCAACGACAAAGTCAACTTCGTATTCACTTCCGCTTTTTGACAGACGCGTGACTAGGAAAAAGTCACATTCTTGCAGGTTGCTGGCATGCTCCATGGCACAAGCAGCCACATCATGATTTTCGATCTCTACCACTTTTACCTTAGGTGCTCCTGTTGCTGTTATCCTTTCCTCGTTTGCGCGCAAGTTAGGTATCTCGCGCTTTGCTTCTTCAAGCGACGAAAATGTACGTGTAGTTATTCTGCGGCCTTTGGCAATAAGGGAATTCACTTCTGCCTCTGCCTTGATTACAGTATCAAGATCAAGCTGCGGGATCAGAATGAAGGCGGTATTGTTGGAGCTCTTGTGCTCTACTTTTCTGACCTTCAGAGTCTGGCCGAGCAATTTTTGTAGTGACCCAATGAATGCGTGTTCCGCGGTGTGGGCTAGCCTGTTGTCATTTACTGAAACAATAGGTGTGTAGTCCTCGCTTCAGCTATAAATGCTATTGAGAAGAAATTTTAATCTCCTACAAATAACAGGGAGCTATTGGCTAGAAAGGCTGCTACAGGTAGTAAACTTACTATTGCAACGCTTGGCTCCCATTGCTCATTGCAAGTTCTCAAGGGTGCAAAGGATGAAGGTTTTAGGACATTGCTTGTATGCGAGAAGCGGCGGCTGGGACTGTACTCCAGGTTTGGATTTATTGATGAAATTGTTGAGGTTGGCAGTTTTGCCGAGATCCTTGGCGATAAATGTCGCAGTCGCCTCAAGCAGGCAGGCTCTGTTCTGATTCCCCATGGCACCCTAATATCTCAGATGAAAAGTGACGAAATCGAGAAGATAGATACACCCCTCTTTGGCAACAAGTGGATATTAAGATGGGAGGCTGACAGGGATCTCAAAGAAAAGCTGATGAAGGAGGCGGGCCTGAAGACGCCTCAGGCTATCAGGTCGAAAAACGAGATCAATGGTTTATGCATCGTGAAGTTGCACGGGGCCGCCGGCGGCCAGGGTTATTACCTTGCATGGAACAGCGAGAGCTTTGAGGAAGGTGCAAGACGGCTCATTGAACAAAAGATAATCAGAGGAGAGAGCGACCTCTACATTCAAGAATTCATTAGAGGGGTGCCAGTCTATTTACAGTATTTCTATTCACCGATAACTGAAGAACTCGAGCTGCTGGGGATAGACAGACGATATGAATCAGATATTGACGGCATCGGTAGGATCCCTGCAAAGCAGCAGCTAGGCGCCGGCGTCGAGCCGTCGTATACTGTGGTTGGAAACATACCGCTTGTTCTGCGCGAATCATTGCTTGAAGAAGTATACAAGATAGGCGAAAATTTTGTGCATGCTGCAGAGCGGCTAGTGCCACCAGGAATGCCGGGGCCATTTTGCCTTGAAGGAGTGTATGACAGCAAAGGCAAATTCACAACCTTTGAATTTTCTGCAAGGATTGTGGCAGGAACGAACCTCTACCTTGACGGTTCACCTTACTCTGGGCTGCTATATGATGAGCCTATGAGTATGGGTAGAAGAATAGCACGCGAAGTAAAGATAGCAAAGAAAAGGGGCAAAATGGATAAAGTAGTAACCTAAGCCTTTTATGAAAACTACTGGGCGAGTGCAAAAAAGGAGAGTTGTATGGTGAAGGAAAATTTGAATTCAAGACAGAGGTTCGTGAAATGGGAGCAAGAAGGTCATGAGAGAAAGATTGAAAACAAGATCGCCACTACACTACATCCAGCAAGTGCTGCAATAACAGATCAACGGGTGTGTGTGTGTCTATTATATTAGGTATACAGAAGGTGCAATAATTTTGATAAAAATTACTTACTAGTAGATAAAAACTATTGCTATAATAAGGACTTGTCTTAGAAAGACGTATGAAAGTTGTCTCTATGCTCTGCATCATATAACAACACGCTGATGACAACTCTAAGTGGCAGAAAGCAGTAAGGTTGTCAACTTTTTATATCAGGCTTCTTTCTCGAGATGATGAATCTTTCTATTCGTAGAGCACAATATTTCGAAGCGGACTCAGATAAATGACTTAACAGCTCGTGATGTAAATATTGCTACAAAATCGAGTAGAGTGTATAGCTTGATCTTAGCAGCAGTTAGTCATAACATGATTCTTAGTCTATGTATAAAATTCTTCATAACAATCCTTAAAGTGTCCATTATTCCTCCACACACCTATCAATGACTACGATGAGGGAGAATAATAGTGCATTTTATGTGGGCTCTGTTATAGCCGCTGCAGCAATTATTATAGCAGCCGGTGTAACTGGTTCTGCATTACTTACACCACAACAAGTAACAGCATCAACTGACACAATAGAAGAAGAAGAAAGAGTTTCAGTAGGAGGCGGCAATATGACCATATCAGTCAACCAATTCTCACCTGCAGCAGTTGAGATTCAAACAGGAGAAAGTGTTACATTCTATGCACCACAGAATTCCACAGAAGTGCATAATGTGATATTTGACTTGAGCAACGGATCAACAATATCAGATATTTTGCTCCCCTTTACATTGCCTTCAGGTATATCAGCAGAACAGGCTGAAAGCCTACAGCTTGCACCGCCTTTTAACCTTGGCGAACCAATAACCCAGAATATGTCTGATGGTACACAGGCTATAATAGGTGCTAACAAAGTAGCATTTTACCCTGCAATTGTAGACCAAGATAACAACACAAGATACCTGATTGACCAAGAAGAACTGCAACAGCAAACAGAGCAGGCAATGCAGCAAGGATTGTTTGAGCCACCAAGCCTATCAGCTAATTATACAATGAATGGAACTGAGGCAGTAGTAAGTTCGGGCATAATACTAGATGTTAGTGGTTTTGAAGCCTTAGAAGAAGGGGGAGGAGAAGTATCAGCAGTAACGACAAATGATACTAACACCAATGCAACAGCAGTAACTGAGGAAGGAGGAGAAGAAATCCCACCGCTTCAATACCCAATTCTAAATGACTTTACGGTGACGTTTGAAGAACCTGGCACCTATGAATACTTCTGTGCATTCCACCCCGGGATGTATGGAATAGTGACAGTAGCAGGGGAAGAAGGAGAAGCAGCAGGAGAACGAGCAGAAGTATCAGCAGCAAATATGACAACAACAACGACAAATGATACTAACACCAATGCAACAGCAGTAACAACAACACCAATTCCTCCTGAAGAGACAGGACAAGAAAATGCAACAGCAACAGCAGCAAGCAACGTCAATCCCAGCACCGCTGCTGGAATAATAACAAAGGTAGTAGATTAAGCAATTAGAAGTTCTTTTGCTTGCCTAACTCTTCTTTTTTATTTTTTTAAAATTTATGTAGCTCTGTGCCAAATTAAGTTCTAAGCACTATTGGATTCAGCAACACAGGGATGGAAGGAGAGAGATTCATTATACGTTTGTGTAGCAGGCAGTAGACAATATGCCATATTAACGACTAAATAATATACACTTCCCCATCATAGGCATTATCGTGGAAAAGCTTTAAAGCGCATCGATGAGCTCTCAAGTTTTGTGCAAGACATCAAGATGGTTTATTCTACCGCTGACCGGCCAAAGCTCAAGTCACCGCATCTTATTTGCGGATTCCCTGGCAGCGGTTATGTTGGCAAGCTTGCAGTTGATCACCTTATACAAGAGCTGCCTGCAAACCACCTAGTAGACATTTATTCCAGCTCCTTTCCGCCACAGATTATGATAAAGCCTGACGGCACAGCTGACCTAATGAAGAACAGCATCTTTTGGTGGCATGGCGATGGGGCTGACCTATTGTTGCTAACAGGCGACTCGCAGCCTGCAAACCCCGACTCTGAATACGCTCTAGCAGAAGAAGTGCTTGGGTTAGCAGAGCAGTTTGGCACGCAGAAGGTGTTTACAGTTGCAGCATACATCACCGGCGTCTTTGTCGACAAGCCCAAGATCTTTGGTACGGCCACAGACTCTGAAACAATCAAAGTTCTTTCATCAAATAATATATCAGTGATGGATAGCGGAAGTATCACGGGCATGAATGGTCTTATTATAGGCATAGCAAAGTTGCGCAACATGAAGGGAGTATGTCTGCTTGGAGAGACATCCGGCTACGTGGTAGATGGTAAGGCATCCAAAGCAGTGCTAGAAATCCTTCTCCAGATGGTCAATGTCAGGGTAGACATGGCAAACTTGGACAAGCGCGCAAAAGACACTGAAATGCTGATCCAGACTATAGAGCAGCAGATGCTTGCAGCAAAAGGCGGCAGGCAGTTTGAAGGTCAGCAGCCGCCTCAAAAGCCCCGCGACACTGGCTATATTAGCTAGACCTTTTTTAGGTTACCGAACTTTCCAATGTTGATGCTGTCTTCGCCCTTGAACGTGTTGATGTAGCCATTCTCTATCGAAACCGTGTCGCCGGGCTGGATCTTGTTTATGTCATCGCCCCACAACGAAAGCTTGATGCTTCCCGTTTCGTCTGAAATTCTTGCGTCGGCCACAGTATTTGTCCCTCCAGCCCTAAGATTGACTGTGCGAGGTTCACCCACGCTATCTACTTTGCCTGTGACGCTTACATTGCGCATTCCCGACTTCAGCTCGCCTATATTCATATATTTTCTGCTAAAGCTTCATCTGATAATAAATGTTTTACATGGTAGTTACAATAAGCGAATACCCACAATCGGTGCAAACCAGCTTTGTCCCAGCCACCGTCTTTTCCCGTACTTCATGAACTGTCTTTGAATGGCACTTTATGCACAGCCTTGAAACAGTTTCGGGCTTAGGCATTAGCATATTATACTGGCACCAAGCAAATTTAACCTTATTTCATTTGCCGCAACTATGAAATAAGGTTTTACAGGCAAGACGTGTGAGCGGAGGGGTAGCGAAGCCCGGTCAAACGCGCAGGACTCAAGATCGGATATGCATGGCACCATTTCTTCTCGCAACACATATAGAATGAGAAAAAAAGCGAGATGAGTGATCCCGTCCCTTAGGGGTTCGTGGGTTCGAATCCCACCCCCTCCACCTTACTCCTTTTTGCATAGAATACCATTGCTGTAATATCACAAAGAGTGTGTGCCACCGACCAAAAGATAAGCTTGCGAGGTCTGAAACGTAAAAACTGTCCTAACCTGAATCTCGGTATATCTGTATCTGTTGTTTTCAGCAGTTATACGATGTCTTTCTTCCCATGGGATTATTTACAGGCATAAGTTATATTATATAACAATTAACTATTATTTCATTTCCATAGTCCAATACTTTAATGCGATATTTTTTGCTGAACTGAGTAAAACACAAAATTCAAATTATTTTTGCACGTATATGGGCCCGTGGCGCGCAAGTCGACAGTGCTGATACCAGTGATAGTTGCTGCTGTCGCTGTAGGCGCCCTTGGCATAGTATTTACACCCGCCGAGATCAGAGACAAGAACACCGCCTTCCCAAAAGGCACAGTCACAATAGACCAGGATGTCATAACGGTAGAAATTGCGGAGACTGCCGCTGAACAACAAAGATGGCTTACATTCAGACAGGACAGACTACCATTTGACACTGCCATGCTGATCAAGCATGAGAAGCCTGACCTCTATGAGGTATGGATGCTCAACATCGAGTACAACCTTGACTTGATATGGTTTGACCAAAATGGTAATGCAGTATACATGAAAGAGAATGTTCCTCCATGTGGCAACGTAGTTGAAACGGTAAGCTGTACCTACAAGACCACAAAGCCAGCATTGTATATTATGGCTGCGACTGCAGGTTTCATAGACGCGCACGACATTTCTACGGGTTCCAAGATGACAACAATCTCGGTTTAGCTTAATTAGACGGCCAAGCTAACGCGCAGGACGTGCTGAACTTTGTCCTTGCCGATAGGCACGCAAGGCCTCTGTCAAAAAGAGAAGTCTCACAACTACTTGCCCGGCCAAACATATTGAGAATAGCTTACCTGGATGAAATGGGTGATCCGATCGCACATCCAGTATGGTACTATTACAGCGGGGGCAGGTTTCTTGTTGCAACGGACAGAGAAGGTAGGAAGGCAAAGGTGCTTCAAAAAAATCCGGTCATTTACTTTCTCATCGACGAAAGCTCCCGCGAAAAAGGCACACTTGGATTAAGAGGCAAAGGGATCGCAAGAGTGATCGACGACGACCCTCTGTATGCTACAAGAGTGACCAGACGCAATGTGAAGAGGTACCTGGGCAAGCTGCAGAGTAAAACTGCAAAGGCCATACTTGCTATGGGCCCAGATTCTTGCGTGATTGAAATCACCCCATCATATCTAGCCACTTGGAAGTTCTAAGAATTGACCATCTTCTTGAGATCTTCATATGCCTGTCTGACTTCGTCAATGGCCGCCTCGTCTTCAAGAGTGGTGACGTCGCCGATCTTATGGCCGCTTGCAATTGATTTTAGTAGTCGTCTCATTATCTTGCCGCTACGTGTCTTGGGCAGCTTGCTAACGAAATATACCTCGTCAGGCGTTGCTATGGGCCCAAGTGTACTTCGAATGTGGGCGACAACTTCTTTACGCAGGTTTTCAGAGTCTGAAAAGCCTTCCTTTAGCACTAAGAATGC